>NZ_JBEOPC010001535.1:0-210 GCF_040309765.1 Psychrobacter sp. TB20-MNA-CIBAN-0197 | reverse complement strand
TTCGCGGGCAAGCCCGCTCCCACAGGTTTTTTGTGGCACCACCAAATCATTGGTCAACACGGAACATTGTGGGAGCGAGCCTGCTCGCGAAAGCGGTGGATCAGCCGGCAAAGATTTTGGATGTACCGCCGTCTTCGCGGGCAAGCCCGCTCCCACAGGGTTTTTGTGGCACCACCAAATCAATGGTCAACACGGAACATTGTGGGAGCG
>NZ_JBEOPC010001534.1:0-229 GCF_040309765.1 Psychrobacter sp. TB20-MNA-CIBAN-0197 | reverse complement strand
AGTCAGAATGCCGCTTGCATCAACGATCGGACGTGCCTATTGCGCGGCGCCAGGACGACTTCTGGCCTTCGAAACGCCAGTCGACCAAATGCGCCCACATCATCGGGCGAGCATAGAAGAAGCCCTGCCCCCACTGACAACCAAGCCGCGCCAGATGCTGAACCTGATCTGCGGTTTCAATACCCTCTGCCACCACGCGCATGTCCAATTCCCGCGCCAGGGCCAACGC
>NZ_JBEOPC010001533.1:0-229 GCF_040309765.1 Psychrobacter sp. TB20-MNA-CIBAN-0197 | reverse complement strand
ATCCTCCCTATAAATAAGAACGCTTATAAATAGAGATTAACTGCTAAACTATCAGCATAAGAACCCTATGAAAAAGATCCGCTTTAGCGACAACCAAATCGTCAACATCCTAAAACAAGCCGAACAAGGCGTCCCTATTACCGAGCTCTGCCGTGAGCATAACATCAGCCAAAGCACCTTCTACAACTGGCGATCTAAATATGGTGGTATGGACGCCACACTTATCAGC
>NZ_JBEOPC010001532.1:0-229 GCF_040309765.1 Psychrobacter sp. TB20-MNA-CIBAN-0197 | reverse complement strand
CCCTGCGGCTGCAAGCGGGCGAACTTACCAGATCAAATCAGCCTGCGCTACTCCCGGATGTCGAGCCCCCGGCGGGTGGCGCTTGCAGATGTCTGACAAGCCGTGTCTGTGGGAAGGGAGACCTGTTCAATCACTGATTTTAGTCAATCCTGGAGCGTACGTTCAGATCGTTACAGTCCAGCGTTCTTGAGGCTGTGACCTTCACGGGTTCTCGCTCGTTCCAGCAGAC
>NZ_JBEOPC010001531.1:0-229 GCF_040309765.1 Psychrobacter sp. TB20-MNA-CIBAN-0197 | reverse complement strand
ATTTAAATCTGAGTCGGTTTTTCGAGGAGCTTCCAGTGACACCTTCAATCACGTTAACGGCTACGCCAAAAGGTCTGCCCATCGGCGCTTTGCTGGCGCTGGCCATGACTGGCTTCATCTGCATCGTCACCGAAACCCTGCCGGCGGGCCTGTTGCCGTTGATCAGTGAAGGCCTGGCGATTTCGCCGTCCATGGCCGGGCAAATGGTTACCGCGTACGCATTGGGTTC
>NZ_JBEOPC010001530.1:0-229 GCF_040309765.1 Psychrobacter sp. TB20-MNA-CIBAN-0197 | reverse complement strand
GATAGACACACAGGCATGGATCAACGGCATCAATGGTCACGATCAATTGGCCGGAACTGCGCGAATCGAGCTCGTCACGGTACCGGCTCGGCATGGCGAGACGGCCCTTTGCATCGAGACTGATAGCGTTAGCTCCGCGAAACACGTCAGCGTTTCTCCAATTTTTATCGTTTTGAGCTCAAAAAACCCACTTCATGCCACTTTCCGCCACTTGCGCACACTATAGGAA
>NZ_JBEOPC010001529.1:0-229 GCF_040309765.1 Psychrobacter sp. TB20-MNA-CIBAN-0197 | reverse complement strand
CCAAAGAGCTTACCGAGTTTGCTGTTAATAACAGCCACACAGCGACAGCTTGGTGGATCCCTGCCCGCGGCTGGAATCGCTACGAATATGTATATAATACCACCCCATTAAACGATGCCGCATTGGTACATACGCCATTTACCTTTAAAAACCAAGATGGTGTGCATATTAGTATTCATGAAGCCGCCCTTGTTGATTA
This sequence comes from Psychrobacter sp. TB20-MNA-CIBAN-0197, assembly GCF_040309765.1. Classification (NCBI taxonomy): domain Bacteria; kingdom Pseudomonadati; phylum Pseudomonadota; class Gammaproteobacteria; order Moraxellales; family Moraxellaceae; genus Psychrobacter; species Psychrobacter sp. TB20-MNA-CIBAN-0197. The sequence continues at coordinate 30 of NZ_JBEOPC010001529.1, read as the reverse complement.
CGCCGCCATGGTACTTAATCAACGCCGCCC
>NZ_JBEOPC010001528.1:0-229 GCF_040309765.1 Psychrobacter sp. TB20-MNA-CIBAN-0197 | reverse complement strand
CTACGGCGAAATGCAAACACCTAGCGAAGTACGCTATATGCAAGCGGTTAAAAATGGCGGTAAAGAAACCGACGAACTCGTACTTGCCGACATTGCAGCGCATGTTGTATCGCAAATGGATGAAGATACATTTTATATTATGGGTAGCGGCTCAACGGTTGAAGCCATAATGGAAGAAATGGGGCTTGAAAATACGTTACTTGGTGTTGATTTAATAAAAGATCAAACC
>NZ_JBEOPC010001527.1:0-229 GCF_040309765.1 Psychrobacter sp. TB20-MNA-CIBAN-0197 | reverse complement strand
AAGGTACATAAAATGGGGATAACTTACGCGGTCCACTATTAAGTAGTTTTATATGGTTTTCTTCAATAAGCGTTAAACCACCAATACCTGAACCCACTGCTACGCCAATACGCGTCGCGTTTTGTTCAGTTACTTCAAGGCCTGAATCTTTAAATGCTTGGATCCCCGCGGCAATGCCGTATTGAATAAATAAATCCATTTTTTTAGCATCTTTTGCTGGCATATAAGC
>NZ_JBEOPC010001526.1:0-229 GCF_040309765.1 Psychrobacter sp. TB20-MNA-CIBAN-0197 | reverse complement strand
CACCAGTTGCGCCGTGTCGGCATCGACCAGTTCCGCCGCCAGCACCAAGGCGAAATCGATGCCAGCGGTAATTCCGCCACCGGTAAACAGATTGCCGTCGCGTACCACCCGATCCTTCACCGCAACCGCGCCCAGCGTCGGCAGCAACTCGTGATAGGCCCAGTGCGTAGTCGCGCGCTTGCCCTTCAGTAGACCAGCAGCGCCGAGCACCAGCGAGCCGGTGCACACC
>NZ_JBEOPC010001525.1:0-229 GCF_040309765.1 Psychrobacter sp. TB20-MNA-CIBAN-0197 | reverse complement strand
ATGATGTAGTGAGCAAACTCACCGCCAGCGGCGAGTACACCGTGCTGATGCACAAAGCCTGGCAGCAGAGCCTCGGCGAATCGCCGGCGAAAGTCGCAGTGAGCGAAGGTCAGGAACAGTTCGGCCAGTTCCCCATCGAGGGCACGCTGGAAATGAAACTCGGCCGCTTCACCGACGTGACCGCCGATTTCTGGGTCAATCAGATCGACGCCAATGGCCTGGTCACCGC
>NZ_JBEOPC010001524.1:0-229 GCF_040309765.1 Psychrobacter sp. TB20-MNA-CIBAN-0197 | reverse complement strand
GCATTATACTGTGGCTTTGTTCTAAATATTTGGTCCAAGCCTTATTCTAAAAGACCAATTGATGTCTAAAGCTCTAATCATTAAAGCTTTAGAAGCTGTGATCACCGGACAAGGCTAAATCTAGCGAGCTGGTCGCAAAGTGATGCTCTGGCTGGTTTAGAATATCACGGGTTATTTTGCCAGCAGCAATCTCACGTAGTGCCAATACCGTAGGCTTGTCATTATCGAC
>NZ_JBEOPC010001523.1:0-229 GCF_040309765.1 Psychrobacter sp. TB20-MNA-CIBAN-0197 | reverse complement strand
GCGTAAGCAGCGCTTTAAGCTCCTCTCTCGTCCACACCCGCCCGCCCGGATTGTGCGGGTTGCATAATAAGTACAGCTTTACTTTATGCTCAATTATCTTAGCTTCGATATCGTCCAAATCCAGTTGATATTTACCGTCAATTTCCTCTAATGCCGACATCACTAGCGTACGATTATTTTGCTTCACCTTAGTCATAAAGGGCGTATAAATAGGATCATTGACCAGTAC
>NZ_JBEOPC010001522.1:0-229 GCF_040309765.1 Psychrobacter sp. TB20-MNA-CIBAN-0197 | reverse complement strand
CGAGCAAGAAGAAAAAATTAAACTTGAAGCAAATAGTAGTTTAAGCATGGTAGTCCTATACAGTTACAGCGATTATTTGGTTACTATCCTACGCATCTAGACGCAGTGCAAATTAATTCGTTGGCTAACCATTGATTAACAGCTCCTAACGTTGCAGAGGGCTAATAGCACTAATGCTGTTGTTAAATCAAAAAGAACGCAAATAGATTTTTCGATAAGTGGATTGTTT
>NZ_JBEOPC010001521.1:0-229 GCF_040309765.1 Psychrobacter sp. TB20-MNA-CIBAN-0197 | reverse complement strand
CGGGGGAGCAAAATGTACGTACCATGTCGCCAAAGTCATAAAGCCAAAGTCCTGCCATACAGGTGTCTAAATCAATAACTGCTTTTGCTTTGTGAGTTGTATTACAAAACAGCATATTATTTATTTTTGTATCGTTATGACACACTCTAAGCGGTATGTGTTTAGCTACCTGACTAAGCTCAGTAATTAAATGCTGCTGCGTTAAGCAATACTCTATTTCACCATTGCA
>NZ_JBEOPC010001520.1:0-229 GCF_040309765.1 Psychrobacter sp. TB20-MNA-CIBAN-0197 | reverse complement strand
GAACCTTGTGGCTTTAAAACGAACATACCCACTAGACCAGTATCAGCGTGAGAACTATATGCCGCAGCACCATTTTCATGAAAAGCGACGTCACCAATGACTGATATGTATAACCGTTTACCTTGCTTGGTTCGTACCTCCAGTTGTCTATCAATCTCTATGCAATATCCGCTTTGATGCGGTGTTTCTTCGCCAGATGATGAACCGTTATTAGCCATAATACCTTGAC
>NZ_JBEOPC010001519.1:0-229 GCF_040309765.1 Psychrobacter sp. TB20-MNA-CIBAN-0197 | reverse complement strand
GTTCGTGAACCACGCGATGCGCATGACCGCCATGAAAAAAAGCCAGTTAAAGAAGATGTTTCAGCAGAAAAATTAGTTGATGAAGATCAAAAACCAACTGATGAAGCTAAAAAAGATGAAACAAACCTTGATGACAAAGCTGAATAATCGTTAAAATAGTTAGTGAAAGCCCCGAATTTCGGGGCTTGTGTGTATCAGCTATTTAGACAAAGAATATAGGTTGGCAATG
>NZ_JBEOPC010001518.1:0-230 GCF_040309765.1 Psychrobacter sp. TB20-MNA-CIBAN-0197 | reverse complement strand
CCACTATGTTGCCCCCATTTGCTGTAACTAGCGCTTTTACTATCGCAAGTCCTAAACCCGCGCCGTTGCCTTGTCGCTGCCTTGATTTATCGGCTCGATACAATCGGTCAAATAAATAGGGTAAATGCTCTGCTGCTATTTTTTCGCCTGGGTTGGTAACCGCAATACACACTTGATCATTTCCAGTGCGCTCACTACTAATAGTTATCGATTCGCCTGCTGGGGTATAC
>NZ_JBEOPC010001517.1:0-228 GCF_040309765.1 Psychrobacter sp. TB20-MNA-CIBAN-0197 | reverse complement strand
ATGACCGGGCCGCCGCGCCCACCCAGCCCCCCCCCCCCCCCCCCCCGCCCCGCCCCCCGCCGCCCCCCCCCCCCCCCCCACCCCCCCCCCGCCCCCCCCCCCCCCCCGCCCCCCCCCCCCGCCCCCCGCCGCCCCCCCCCCCCCCCCACCCCCCCCCCCCCCCCCCCACCCGCCCCCCACCACCCCCCACCCCCACCCCTCCCCATGACCCACCAACCCGGCCCCACC
>NZ_JBEOPC010001516.1:0-230 GCF_040309765.1 Psychrobacter sp. TB20-MNA-CIBAN-0197 | reverse complement strand
CCTATATAGAGGGTGCAATTAGTGCCGGTTATAAAGCTGGCTTAAGCTGCTAATAGCCACTAATTACTAACTACTAACTACTAACACTTTTAACATAGGGGCACTCGCCCCTATTTTATTACCATAATTAAAGCTGCTGCCTTTTTATGGCTCAGCAAGAACCTCAGCAATAATACTTACAACTATTTTAAAGCGAGAAACTAACAATGAAAAACGCTACACATTTAACC
>NZ_JBEOPC010001515.1:0-230 GCF_040309765.1 Psychrobacter sp. TB20-MNA-CIBAN-0197 | reverse complement strand
AATCTGGTCAGCGCCCTTCTGGTACTGACTGTCGTCCTGCAAACTTTGACCCTGATCGCGCCGATGCCGGTCATCGCTGGCCAGCCGGCGGTGTTGTTCAGCCTGGTGATCGCCCTGGTTGCCGTGCTGCTGCATTTGGCTGTCAGCTTCTACAAATCGTCACCGGCCGCTGCGCCGACTACCTATGACATGAGCAATCGCGATACCGGCACCGTGAAGTGGTTCAACAC
>NZ_JBEOPC010001514.1:0-230 GCF_040309765.1 Psychrobacter sp. TB20-MNA-CIBAN-0197 | reverse complement strand
ATATAAATCGTTTGAGCAATACTTTGTACGCGCTCATGCTAACCGGTTGTTGTCATCACATTATAAAAGTAAAAACGATAGCTGGTCGGAACGTAAAATATCAGAGCTGATGACGCGCACAGCAATTACGCTTACGCCCGATGCAAGTATTAGGCAAAGTGCTAAAAAAATGAAAGAGCATGGCGTATCGTCAATAATGATAACGCAGCACGCGCACTTAGTAGGGGTTG
>NZ_JBEOPC010001513.1:0-230 GCF_040309765.1 Psychrobacter sp. TB20-MNA-CIBAN-0197 | reverse complement strand
CCCCTGATAAGGGTGAGGTCGGTAGTTCAAATCTACTCAGACCCACCACTTCTTGTCTAATCAAGAAGATGGTTAAAACAGTAAGTACCAGCATATGTGGGGCTATAGCTCAGCTGGGAGAGCGCCTGCCTTGCACGCAGGAGGTCAGCAGTTCGATCCTGCTTAGCTCCACCACTTTTACTTCTTAAAAATAAATATTCTTTATCGGGCCATTAACCGCCTGAGAATAG
>NZ_JBEOPC010001512.1:0-230 GCF_040309765.1 Psychrobacter sp. TB20-MNA-CIBAN-0197 | reverse complement strand
CATATATAGAGTCCGCTATTTTATAGTTCGAGCCCATATCAGTATGACTCAATAAGCCAGAATTTGACTGTTTATGTTGAGTGAATTGATAGTGTTGTCCGACATACCACATCAGTCGGTAGCCCAATAATAATGGCGCAAATATCAACCAAGTAGACAGTCGTAAGCGCCCTTGCTTATCCTTTGCAAACCAACGTTTATCACGAGTTTGGTTGGGGTGTTGATACGCC
>NZ_JBEOPC010001511.1:0-230 GCF_040309765.1 Psychrobacter sp. TB20-MNA-CIBAN-0197 | reverse complement strand
CCGTTCGAGGGGCCGCGCAAGGTCGTCGTCGCGATGGCGCAGAGTTACACGGTCCCGCGCGACCGAACGGAGGATTGATGACGCGTAGTACCGCCGCGCTTGCCGCGCGCGGGCTGTCGGTGGGATATCGCGACCATGTCGTGATCGACGGGCTGGACCTGTCGATCGCGGCCGGCCGCGTGACCGCGCTGTGCGGACCGAACGGCTGCGGCAAGAGCACGCTGCTGCGC
>NZ_JBEOPC010001510.1:0-230 GCF_040309765.1 Psychrobacter sp. TB20-MNA-CIBAN-0197 | reverse complement strand
ATATTAACTAGTGCAGTAATTGTTTTATCACGACTACAACCACATTTGAATTTAATAGCTTGAGGTTCAAATACGCGAGGATTATCTTCGTGATAAAGACGTGTAAGAACTGTGTTCGCATCCAAGTGTAACAACTCTTCATTTTTAATCGTGTTACTTAATGCTTCTAGGTGTGCAAAGTCTTCAATTGATTTTTGTTTATCAACTGGAAGCACTTGTAAAAATAGACC
>NZ_JBEOPC010001509.1:0-230 GCF_040309765.1 Psychrobacter sp. TB20-MNA-CIBAN-0197 | reverse complement strand
GCTGGCGATCATCAAGGCCGGCGGCGCCTATGTGCCGCTTGATCCGGATTATCCGGCCGAGCGTCTCGCGTACATGCTCCGCGACAGCGGCGTCGAACTGCTCCTGACTCAGACGCAATTGCTCGAGCGTCTGCCGGCCAGCGATGGCGTCAGCGTGATCGCCATGGATGCCTTGCACCTGGATAAATGCCCGAGCCAGGCACCGGGCCTGCGACTGCACGGCGACAACC
>NZ_JBEOPC010001508.1:0-230 GCF_040309765.1 Psychrobacter sp. TB20-MNA-CIBAN-0197 | reverse complement strand
ATACTGACCGGTACATCCATATTGACTTGGCGCGCGCGAACTGCCGACCATGCAGACGTAAAGAACGGTATGCCCGCATAAAAGAACACGGGAATACTGACGAATAACGACACCCAACGCAAAAAATCGCGCTGTAATATCAACATCCCGCTATATTCACCAAAATATAGCGCGACCGCATACATCATTGCTTGCATCGCACCAAGTGCAGCGATTCCTAGGCGTAGCAG
>NZ_JBEOPC010001507.1:0-230 GCF_040309765.1 Psychrobacter sp. TB20-MNA-CIBAN-0197 | reverse complement strand
AACTTACCGTCTACGAAAAAAACCTCAGCGACGGCACCAGCCCCAACACGCCCGCGCTGACCCAGAACGGCACTTTCACCGTCAGCGCTCTCGATGGTCTGCAGACCCTCACGGTTGGCGGCATCGCGGTGATCACCAACGGCGTGGCCGCAGGGTTTCCGCAATCAGTGATCACGCCGCTTGGCAGCACCTTGACCATCAGCGGTTATGATCCGGCGACCGGCGTGGTC
>NZ_JBEOPC010001506.1:0-230 GCF_040309765.1 Psychrobacter sp. TB20-MNA-CIBAN-0197 | reverse complement strand
AGGTTGAAGCGGAAGAACTTGTGCTGCGCATCCAGCGCCACCGGGGCAGAGGCGCCGAGGCCGAAGAAATGGATCTGTCGGGCCTGGATCAACAGGTCGACGGCGCGGCTGATCAGATTCGGGTCGAGCGCCTGGCAAGCACTGTCCAGGGAAGCGATGGCGCTGCCGAAAATCTTCTGCGTGTACGCCTCGGGATTGTCGTCAGCCTCGACCGCGCGGCTGACATACGC
>NZ_JBEOPC010001505.1:0-230 GCF_040309765.1 Psychrobacter sp. TB20-MNA-CIBAN-0197 | reverse complement strand
AAACGCTTAAATTACTGTAACCACATTCGGTAGCAAATAACGCTAAAGCACACGCTGTAATACCTGAGCCACAGCTAAACTGTAACTGCCGCGCATCATCAACCACGTCACTAAATATCGCTTTAATTTCGGCAAGTGGTTTGGCTTCACCTTTATTAAGTAAATCCATAAAAGGCAACGAGCGACTATTTGGGATATGCCCGCTACGCATGCCTTTTCGGGGTTCACTT
>NZ_JBEOPC010001504.1:0-230 GCF_040309765.1 Psychrobacter sp. TB20-MNA-CIBAN-0197 | reverse complement strand
TACCCTTGACGGTCTAAAAGATACCCTTGATGTTGCGACGTGCTGTGGTTGCTGTGAGCCGATGGTCAATGATTACCTTGATGAACACCATGCCAAGCTGGATGTCTTAGCTTACGCCGTCTAACGGCTATTAGAGAAGTGCCTTTTAGGCTTGTGCATCACAAGTACCTGCCTTTCATTGCAAATACCCAGGCTTATGTTATCAGGCTTACCTTTTCTAACTCAGCTAA
>NZ_JBEOPC010001503.1:0-230 GCF_040309765.1 Psychrobacter sp. TB20-MNA-CIBAN-0197 | reverse complement strand
CATTGTCAGTGCTGATGAGTGAGCTTAGCGGCTTGGCTACTAAGTAAAGCTCTAAGTGCAGACTACATAATGTAGGCTGCTTAATAAAATTGCTTGAATCAGCAGATGTTTTAAAAATAAAACCCCACCGTTATGGATTAACGGTGGGGTTTTTTATTGTGTAGGGCAGGTACTCATTACAATTAAAAAATAGGAAAGCTGAGAAAATAAGCGCTTAGTCCAATTCAAGC
>NZ_JBEOPC010001502.1:0-230 GCF_040309765.1 Psychrobacter sp. TB20-MNA-CIBAN-0197 | reverse complement strand
GATCAAGACCCTATAAAAAGGGGCTGATTGGTGTCCGTTTTTTATTTTCTTAAAAAAGGGAGAGAGCACAGATGCAAGATTTACTGATCGAATATAAAAGAAGTTTAAAAGATGCCAGAAAACGATATGAACAATTGAAAGACAAAGAAGAGAAACAGATGTCAGATCAGGACAAACATGATCAAAAAATGATCGCCAGTATGGTTAGTGATTTAGAATACGTGGTGGAA
>NZ_JBEOPC010001501.1:0-230 GCF_040309765.1 Psychrobacter sp. TB20-MNA-CIBAN-0197 | reverse complement strand
ACGCACACGCGTCGGCCTGCTGCCACAGGAGCGCACCCCGGTGCGTGAAGGCGCAGAAATCGTCAACGAGGCCGGCGAGATCATCGGCAGCGTGTGCAGTGGCGGCTTCGGCCCGACCTTGGGCGGGCCATTGGCGATGGGATACCTTGACACCGCTTACGTCGCGCTCGATACACCTGTGTGGGCCATCGTCCGTGGGAAAAAGGTGCAAATGCTTGTAAGCAAAATGC
>NZ_JBEOPC010001500.1:0-230 GCF_040309765.1 Psychrobacter sp. TB20-MNA-CIBAN-0197 | reverse complement strand
GCGGATACCAGTAAATCACTTTTTGCTTGCGCTGATATTATCTATCGCAAAAACGGCATACTGCCTAGTGATCATTCTGGCGGTGGTCAGATCATGGTCTTTATAATAGGCTCAATAATAGCTTTAGGTAATCTATTTCAGGCTAATCATTACCAATGCACCAAGCGAGCCATCTTACATCCTGACGTGCAAAAGCTTTTGACATGGAACGGTCAAAACAACCCGTATCC
>NZ_JBEOPC010001499.1:0-230 GCF_040309765.1 Psychrobacter sp. TB20-MNA-CIBAN-0197 | reverse complement strand
AATGTCGGTAGTCAGCGGGCCGAGGGTGTAGAACGGCGCCTCGTCGCAGCATTCGAGCTGCTTGTCCATGTTTTCTTTGATCAACTGCATCGGCACGTGGCCCGGGCCTTCGATCATGCATTGCACGTCGTGCTTCCAGGCAATCTTGGTCAGCTCGCCGAGGGTTTCCAGTTCGCCGAATTGCGCTTCGTCGTTGGCGTCGGCAATCGAGCCCGGACGCAGGCCATCGC
>NZ_JBEOPC010001498.1:0-230 GCF_040309765.1 Psychrobacter sp. TB20-MNA-CIBAN-0197 | reverse complement strand
GGCTTTGACCCCTGCAATGATCGTCAGGACCAGTGCCGCGATCGCCAGCAAGCCAAACAGGAAGAAACCAATGATCAGCAGCATGAGCAGGAAGCAGATCATCGAGGCAATGGCGACAGTGATCTGAAAATTCAGCGCCTCTTTACCCTGTGCATCGATGAACGGGTCCTTCTCGCGCTTCATCTGCCAAAGGATCAGCGGCCCGATCAGATTGCCGAACGGAATCCAGA
>NZ_JBEOPC010001497.1:0-231 GCF_040309765.1 Psychrobacter sp. TB20-MNA-CIBAN-0197 | reverse complement strand
GGTGTTACTTAGTAGCCATGGCTTATCATTAATAATACGCAGCATAATTGGCGGGTACGCATGGCACGCTTTAAGTGTGGCATAAGTATAGGCCTGAAAAAAAGACAGCTGATGCGCTTTACAGTAATTATATAAGGCCTTCGCGTTTAGCTGTACACACACATTAAAGTACGGTTGAGAAAAGTGTTTAAACAACTCAAAATGTTGTTTACGGGGCCAGCTATCAAATTC
>NZ_JBEOPC010001496.1:0-231 GCF_040309765.1 Psychrobacter sp. TB20-MNA-CIBAN-0197 | reverse complement strand
GTGTATTCTTTAAACACATGAATATTGGCGTAATCCGTTTCTTCAATACAACCATAAAAGCTGCCGTCGCTCATTTGATCGTATTTTTTCTGCCATTGAGTAAGGCTATGCGCTTGCTCGTCTATATCGTGTGTTTGCACCTTGCTCTTTAGTGGTGCGCTGAAGCTACTTTGCTGCGCCATATCGGGGATGCTCTTTTTCGTTACACTTTCATTATGCTTAAGTTAACAC
>NZ_JBEOPC010001495.1:0-231 GCF_040309765.1 Psychrobacter sp. TB20-MNA-CIBAN-0197 | reverse complement strand
GGCGTATCGTAGTGCCGCGTTAGGCTAATATGCTCATCATCTGAACTGATTTCTAAATTGACCAGTTCACTTTCTTCCATGAGGGCGATTAGGGTACGTATTTTTTCAATATCCATAATTTTTATAATGCCTTGTACTAAATTCGAGAAATAGTGTAACGAAATATTGTCTAAGTAATTGCTAATGATACCTAGATTCGCGGCAATGAGCAATCAATGTACAGTTGTTAAC
>NZ_JBEOPC010001494.1:0-231 GCF_040309765.1 Psychrobacter sp. TB20-MNA-CIBAN-0197 | reverse complement strand
AACTACAACAAAAGGCACAGAACTATTTATTTCAGCTATAAAGATAAAAATAGACGCTTAGAACGACTAAACTTAACATTTTTATCTGCAAATAGCCTAAAAAATAGTCTCTGTCATTGCCATGGTCGAATGTTCAAAACGCCCTAGTATTAGTTAATTTGTACCTGAATCATAGTGTCGTCTTATTGTCATTTAATTGTCGTTTGAGTTTTGTTTGTCAGTGTCTTGCTT
>NZ_JBEOPC010001493.1:0-231 GCF_040309765.1 Psychrobacter sp. TB20-MNA-CIBAN-0197 | reverse complement strand
CAATGCATACTATGAGTTTGAGAAAATTTATACCGCGCAGCAGTGGGCTAAAAAGCAGCGTTGGATTGTTGATTACTTAACAGAACATGCCCCTGATGTGATTGGTTTTCAGGAAGTGTTTAGCATTGACTCATTAAAAGAGCTAGTAGGCGAGCAAGGTTATAATTACTTTGCTGTAGTTGATACGCCAGAGGTGATTGATGACTTTATTTATAAACGCCCTGTAGTGGC
>NZ_JBEOPC010001492.1:0-231 GCF_040309765.1 Psychrobacter sp. TB20-MNA-CIBAN-0197 | reverse complement strand
GACCAACCACAGCCTGCCGGAAATCGGCGATGTGTTTGGCGGCCGCGACCACACCACCGTGCTGCACGCCTGCCGCAAGATCAACGAACTTAAGGAATCCGACGCGGACATCCGCGAGGACTACAAGAACCTGCTGCGTACACTGACCACTTGATGAACACCAGCGCAGCTTATTAAGGCAAGGGACTAGACCATGCATTTCACCATTCAACGCGAAGCCCTGTTGAAACC
>NZ_JBEOPC010001491.1:0-231 GCF_040309765.1 Psychrobacter sp. TB20-MNA-CIBAN-0197 | reverse complement strand
GTCCCCAGATCACACCGTCATAAGACCAGTTGGTAATGACGACCCAAAATAAGGCGATAGATGCGAATATAGCAGCGCATTGGAATAGCGCTTGTTTCCAATCAAACCAGTACAGAAAACCTTGATTTGACACTTCATGCGTTTGCGTGTTTTGCTGACGATAACCGGAATCACGATAGCTGAACCATAATCCTGCTAATATCAAAACAGCTGGAATCAAGATAGCCATCA
>NZ_JBEOPC010001490.1:0-231 GCF_040309765.1 Psychrobacter sp. TB20-MNA-CIBAN-0197 | reverse complement strand
CTATAAGAGGAGCCAGTTATACCAAATCTTGATACTCGGGATGCTTGCTTATATAAGAGGCAACAAATGAGCATTGTGGTACGACTTTTTTACCCTGTTCGCGTGCATAGTTCAAGGCATGTTTGACCAGACCAGAACCAACACCGCGCCCGCCCAATTCTTGCGGTACGATAGTATGGTCGTAGATTAGTTTATCATCGTGTTCCTGATAGCTGAGATAGCCAGTATGAC
>NZ_JBEOPC010001489.1:0-231 GCF_040309765.1 Psychrobacter sp. TB20-MNA-CIBAN-0197 | reverse complement strand
ACGTAGTAGCTGATACATTCACCGCTGCGAAAAACTCACCGCATTTAGAGATTTTCCGCAAAAAAGGCATTGAAGTATTACTACTAAGTGACCGTGTTGACGAGTGGATGATGAGTCACCTAACTGAATTTGCTGATAAGCAACTACAGTCGATCACACGTGGTGACTTAGATTTAGGTAAGCTTGACGACGAAGAAACTAAAAAAGCGCAAGAAGAGTCTGAAAAAGAAA
>NZ_JBEOPC010001488.1:0-231 GCF_040309765.1 Psychrobacter sp. TB20-MNA-CIBAN-0197 | reverse complement strand
CCCTTGGCTGATCTGCCGGCCAAACCGCAAGTCGGCCTGCCGCTGTGGCTGCTCGCCGAGCTGACCTACCGCTGCCCGCTGCAATGCCCGTACTGCTCCAATCCGCTGGATTTCGCCGAGCAGGGCAAAGAGCTGACCACCGAGCAATGGATCAAGGTGTTCCGCGAAGCGCGGGAGATGGGCGCGGCGCAATTGGGCTTTTCCGGCGGCGAACCGCTGGTGCGTCAGGAC
>NZ_JBEOPC010001487.1:0-231 GCF_040309765.1 Psychrobacter sp. TB20-MNA-CIBAN-0197 | reverse complement strand
GATCAGTGGCGCCTATTGCGGCATGGGCGTGTGCCAGTGCTGTCTGGTGAAAATCAACGGTCGGCACAAGCGCCGCGCCTGCCAGACGGTGGTGCGCGACGGCATGCAGATCGAAACCCGAGTCAACCGCGTCGTCGCGCAGGAGGTCGTATGAGCCTGCAACCGTTGATCGTCGGCGGCGGGCCGGCGGGGATGGCGGCGGCCATCGAACTGGCGCGCCACGGCGTGCGC
>NZ_JBEOPC010001486.1:0-231 GCF_040309765.1 Psychrobacter sp. TB20-MNA-CIBAN-0197 | reverse complement strand
GATCACCGCCGATGGCAACGAGATCAAGGCGAGCCTGAAAGTCTGGGCTGCCGGCATTCGCGCACCGGGCTTCCTCAAGGACATCGATGGTCTGGAAACCAACCGCATCAATCAGCTGCAAGTGCTGCCGACTCTGCAAACCACGCGCGACGAAAACATCTTTGCCTTCGGTGACTGCGCGGCGTGCCCGCAACCGGGCACTGATCGCAACGTCCCACCACGGGCACAAGC
>NZ_JBEOPC010001485.1:0-231 GCF_040309765.1 Psychrobacter sp. TB20-MNA-CIBAN-0197 | reverse complement strand
CTGTGATCCGTGACATTCAACCATGGCCTGCTGCGCTGGATGCAGCAGAGCACGTTCTGGATGATGTTCTGGATCATCTGCTAAATAAGAAGCCGTCATAAGATGATGACCATTCATAAGCGACACTAGCGTAATGCAGGAGTTGACTGTATAGAACGGTGGCGTAGCATTTTTTTCGTCGCCATTTTCATCATTAAGCGCTGGCTGGCTAGCGTTAGGCAGGCGCTGAAC
>NZ_JBEOPC010001484.1:0-231 GCF_040309765.1 Psychrobacter sp. TB20-MNA-CIBAN-0197 | reverse complement strand
GCGGATGACACTGTGTCACTCGGCGCGAAATTCCCCCGCAACGAGCTTTTCATCTAAGCTGCGGACACACCCGTGTCTTCACCGAAGCGGAGAACAACAACAATGAAACCGGCCTCGATCAACGCCCACGCGCGCCAGGTACTGCAAGCCGTGCAGGGCTCTGTTGCCAGCCACAGCGCGGCGGCAGACCTGGCGATCACCCGTTCGTGGCGGCGTTGCCTGGATCAATAC
>NZ_JBEOPC010001483.1:0-231 GCF_040309765.1 Psychrobacter sp. TB20-MNA-CIBAN-0197 | reverse complement strand
CTTTTCAATAGGGCTCGGCATTACATTGGGGGTGCTCAATGTGTTTTTCCGCGATGTCGGACAGTTCTTTGGGATCTTCATTACATTTTGGTTTTGGCTGACTCCCATCATCTATCCGATTACCGCGCTCTCCAAAGAGTTGCGCGTGTTTATTGACCTTAACCCGATGACCAGCCTTATGGCCGCCTTTCAAGGGGTTCTTGTTTCCGGTCAGTGGCCGCAATGGGAAAC
>NZ_JBEOPC010001482.1:0-231 GCF_040309765.1 Psychrobacter sp. TB20-MNA-CIBAN-0197 | reverse complement strand
AGACTGGCTAAAGATTCACGCGCCGTTTAGCCATCCGCATTTCACCCCGCTGGGCACGGCGCCTGAAGCATGCTGACGCTCTTCACTTGCCCCCTCCTTCTCTCCTGCGCCGATATTACCTTTCACTCCTGGAGCTGGCTGTCGGACGTTTCCGATAGAGCACGGAGAATTTCGCCTTCTAAGCGAATATCACGCCACGCGCCATGCCTGTCGCCGCGACCATCATCAGGA
>NZ_JBEOPC010001481.1:0-231 GCF_040309765.1 Psychrobacter sp. TB20-MNA-CIBAN-0197 | reverse complement strand
TCTTCATTCAGCTCATCCACGATCATAAAATGTGCAGGCAGCACAATCAATTCTGCCGAAAGCGCCGTATATCGTGTATAAAGGGTTTCCCTCAAATCACCTACCCAGTCCTCCGCCATACCGGCTAGGTCAGGTCGTCCGATCGAATCAATGAACAAAATATCACCTGAAAGGAGGTAACGGCCGTCTACGATAAAAGAGGTTGAACCAATCGTATGGCCCGGTGAATAA
>NZ_JBEOPC010001480.1:0-231 GCF_040309765.1 Psychrobacter sp. TB20-MNA-CIBAN-0197 | reverse complement strand
AATGTTGGTCTGCTTGCTTATTCACCGCTTGGCTTTGGTGTACTATCTGGCAAATATCTCGATGGTAAACGCCCTGAAGGTGCACGTCTCACTATGTATGATCGGTTTGCCCGCTATGTGAACGAGCAAGCAAAATCAGCCACCGTACAGTATGCCAAGATTGCCTCTGATGCTGGTTTGGATATGGCGCAAATGTCGCTAGCTTTTGTCAATTCACGCCCATTTGTGACC
>NZ_JBEOPC010001479.1:0-231 GCF_040309765.1 Psychrobacter sp. TB20-MNA-CIBAN-0197 | reverse complement strand
ATTGCTCCGCCGCCGAGGCCTAGTTCTAACACTTTTTGTGGCGGCTTAAGAGCCTGCCAATGCTTACCTAGGCATAATAAATGTGGAAAAAGTAATAAATCCGGGTTATTTAAATCAATAACAGATTGAAGAGTGTCGTTAATCAGTAACCAGCGTAACGGCTCGTGCTCACGTACTTGAATGTGATCGCCACTGCATTTATGCCAATAGATTAACTGACCAATGCTGTGG
>NZ_JBEOPC010001478.1:0-231 GCF_040309765.1 Psychrobacter sp. TB20-MNA-CIBAN-0197 | reverse complement strand
CAATTCATCCACTGCCTTGAGCTTCGGCGGACGGTAGAAAATGATCGGTTTGCACTGGCTGCAATAGAAGTGGTTGAGCACTTCCCAGTTGCCGAGGTGGCTGGTGATGCCGACCACACCTTTGCCCGAGGCCAGCGCGTCTTTCAACACATCGAGGCCTTCGACTTCGCGAACCAGATCGATCGAGCGCTGCGCCGGCCAGATCCACGCGCAGGCGCTTTCGGTCAGCGA
>NZ_JBEOPC010001477.1:0-231 GCF_040309765.1 Psychrobacter sp. TB20-MNA-CIBAN-0197 | reverse complement strand
GATAAACTAAACCAAGAAATTAAACAGCTAAAACAACAACAACACTTACAACAACTGCAAATATCTAAACGTTCACAGTTAACTATTCTGCTTGGCATTGTAGCAATCCTTATTTTAATTACAGTAATAGCAATTTACCGTCGCAGAATAGAAAGTAATGCAAAATTACAACTAACAGAGCAAGTAGAGCAACGCACGTTAGAATTACAAAGTGTGGCGCAAGAGCTGCGC
>NZ_JBEOPC010001476.1:0-231 GCF_040309765.1 Psychrobacter sp. TB20-MNA-CIBAN-0197 | reverse complement strand
ATCATAAGCATAATTTGCAGTTCGCGTTCAGATAAGCTCTGAAAAGGATTTTCGTCTGTGCGACCTGTCACTTGCGCAAGTGCTATTTGCTGTGCAATTTCAGGGGCAATATAACGCTGACCGGCATGAACACAACGAATGGCACGCACCATTTCGTCAGAGCCAGCACCTTTAGTTAAAAAGCCATGTGCACCAATTTGCATTACTTTACTCGGAAACGGGTCTTCACAG
>NZ_JBEOPC010001475.1:0-231 GCF_040309765.1 Psychrobacter sp. TB20-MNA-CIBAN-0197 | reverse complement strand
GCGTGATGCCGGCCACCGGGAAAGGCGCGCGCGAGTCGCGCCCCCGATCACCCCAATATGGAGACATCGATGAGCCGTCCTCAATCCCCGCCCGCCGCACAACCGCGGCCCGGCCGCGCCGCCCTCGCGGCGTTCGTCGGCACCACGATCGAGTGGTACGACTTCTACATCTACGGCACGGCCGCGGCGCTCGTGTTCGGCAAGGTGTTCTTTTCCGGCACGATGGATCCC
>NZ_JBEOPC010001474.1:0-232 GCF_040309765.1 Psychrobacter sp. TB20-MNA-CIBAN-0197 | reverse complement strand
GCGTTGATGCGCTTCTCGAGCTCCTCGAGATCCGCGCCTTCTTCGCCTTCGCCCAGTTCCTTCTGGATCGCCTTGACCTGTTCGTTCAGGTAGTACTCGCGCTGGCTGCGCTCCATTTGCTTTTTGACGCGACCGCGAATGCGTTTTTCAACCTGCAGCAGGTCGATTTCGGCATCCAGCAGTGCCAGCACGTGCTCGACACGGGCCGACAGATCGATGATCTCGAGGATTT
>NZ_JBEOPC010001473.1:0-232 GCF_040309765.1 Psychrobacter sp. TB20-MNA-CIBAN-0197 | reverse complement strand
ACGTTCAGCACCTGTACCAAAAGAGCAAATGGCCACTAGCTGGTTAGGCGCTCCACTTAAAACAGCTCAAGGTGTTATCGGCCTTATTGTTTGCCAAGCCTCAGATAACAAACATATTTTCAGCCGAGATGATTGCGAGTTAATTACCTTTGTATCACATAAAATTGCAGCTGTTTTACAAACAAAGCTGGTCAATCAAGCTATTGCAAAAAGCCATCAAGAACTCGAATTT
>NZ_JBEOPC010001472.1:0-232 GCF_040309765.1 Psychrobacter sp. TB20-MNA-CIBAN-0197 | reverse complement strand
GCCCAGCGCGGCATCGGCGTCCTTGCCGGTCAGGCCCTGACGGATCAGGCTGACCAGGAACAGATGGTTGTCGGTGCCGCCGGAGACCACATCGTAGCCACGCTTGATGAACACGCTGGCCATCGCCTGGGCGTTGTCGATCACTTGTTGCTGATAAGCCTTGAAGCCAGGCTCCAGCGCTTCCTTGAAGCACACCGCTTTACCGGCGATGACGTGCATCAGCGGGCCGCCC
>NZ_JBEOPC010001471.1:0-232 GCF_040309765.1 Psychrobacter sp. TB20-MNA-CIBAN-0197 | reverse complement strand
CCCCGACACCCTCGAACTCGGTTTGCTCGCCCAGGGTCGGTTGCTGGACGACGCACTGGCGGCGATTCCCGCTTCGACTCCGGCAGTCGAGTTGTACACCCTGACCCTTGGCGGCGACGGCAAGCAAAGCGTGTTCCTGCGTGAATCCGACTACGTCGCCAACATGCTCAACACGCGCTTCGGCGCCTTCGGCCAGATTCGTCTGGTCAATCATCGCGATCATCTCGGCGAC
>NZ_JBEOPC010001470.1:0-232 GCF_040309765.1 Psychrobacter sp. TB20-MNA-CIBAN-0197 | reverse complement strand
CGCTAAGTTTATTCACTAATAATTGTGATTGCTTAATATGGCTTATATGCCAAAGCTCAGGTGCTACGCCACCTAAATCATGCTGGTAAGGGCGATAAAAACCAAATTTAACTAAGTTAGTATCAAGCCAATTACTTAAAGGTGCAAACGGCCCACCTTGCAGGTATTCATCAGGTGTTAGCTGTAGCTTATAATCATCACTGACCGCAGCTTTATCAAACACATCTAAGTC
>NZ_JBEOPC010001469.1:0-232 GCF_040309765.1 Psychrobacter sp. TB20-MNA-CIBAN-0197 | reverse complement strand
GGTGATTGCCCGGGTCAAGGAGCAGATGGGCGTGGTGCTGCCGCTGCGCAGCCTGTTCGAAAAACCGCTGCTGGCGGATCTGGCCGAGGTGCTCGGGCAACTGGCCGAGGTGAGCGGCGACGACGACTGGTCCGACCTGGATCAGTTCATGAATGCTTTGCAAGGAGAAGAAGTATGAGCGGCACGATGGCGGAACGTATTGCAAAAAGGTTCGTCGGCCTGCCGCTGGAAC
>NZ_JBEOPC010001468.1:0-232 GCF_040309765.1 Psychrobacter sp. TB20-MNA-CIBAN-0197 | reverse complement strand
CTAATATACAGCTAAAAAAACAACAACAAAGCATACCGTTAAATATCGCCCTTACCCAATTATCTGATTCTGTTTCTATGTTGTGTTTAGAGCCTTTAAAAAGCGATGTAATTGAGCTCTATAATTTTGATCGGGTTATTTCTGAAATATCAACAGACTTAATCGACATACAAAATGATGATATAGATTTGCATATTAATTTTGCGTTAAAAGCCATTGGCACTGCATTTGC
>NZ_JBEOPC010001467.1:0-232 GCF_040309765.1 Psychrobacter sp. TB20-MNA-CIBAN-0197 | reverse complement strand
GCGAATTCAAAAAAGACGACATCAGCGTGCAAAAGTTTGGCGAGCTGCAAACCCAAGCGATTCAAATGATGGACAAAGCAGGTTATAAATAGAGCCTCTTAAACCCTGCCATACCTAAAAAGCACAGTAGCCAAAAGACAAATGCAGCACTACGTTTAGTAGGCTAAATGAGTTTGACAGTGTGAACGTGCTATTTGGGTATGCGCTGGCTAAGTTAGGATCTCTATGCGTA
>NZ_JBEOPC010001466.1:0-232 GCF_040309765.1 Psychrobacter sp. TB20-MNA-CIBAN-0197 | reverse complement strand
CCTTGTACCAATCCAAAGGCGCCGGGCGCAACGGTCTGCACTTCTTCAATTCCAGCCTGAAGACCCGCGCCAGTTTCGAGCTGCAACTGGAAGAGGAACTGCGCAGTGCGCTACGGCAAGACCACGCGCTGATGCTCTACTACCAGCCGATCTTCGAAGTGAAAACCGGACGCGTGACCAAGCTCGAGGCGCTGATTCGCTGGCAGCATCCGGTTCACGGTTTGCTCACACC
>NZ_JBEOPC010001465.1:0-232 GCF_040309765.1 Psychrobacter sp. TB20-MNA-CIBAN-0197 | reverse complement strand
CTCATGGGCAGGGAACGCTAGCGGCGCAAAGTCGTATTTGGCGATGAGCCCTGTTGGCTGCCAATAATAAAATAGTAACGGTTTTTTCTGTTCAAAGGCGGAGGCAATCTCAGCATCGAGTGCTGCACCCGTACCTGGATGGGCATTATTAAAAACCGCGTCCAAGCCAGTATTTTTGAGCAGTCGGGTGTTAAAAATCTCACACGCCCAGCCTGACGGACAGTTCATAAAC
>NZ_JBEOPC010001464.1:0-232 GCF_040309765.1 Psychrobacter sp. TB20-MNA-CIBAN-0197 | reverse complement strand
AGTATGGGCAGAACAGAATTTGATTTAGAGCACTTCCCGGGTAAACGTCGCAGTGTAACTGCCCCCGATAATGCCAATATTGTGTATGGTGGAACGCAAACAAGCCCAGTGATACCAAAACTCAATGGCCGACCGCTCCCAGGCAACGAGTTTGTAAAATTTAGCTTGCCTGTAACTTACATGCAAAAAGCCAAAGGCCCTTATAAAGTTATCGACAATCATGAAGTCACCA
>NZ_JBEOPC010001463.1:0-232 GCF_040309765.1 Psychrobacter sp. TB20-MNA-CIBAN-0197 | reverse complement strand
CTTTAAATAATAGCTTTTAAGTTATTGTCTCTCAATTATTATTGCTAATTCTCTACTCTTGAGCTGCATGTAATCGCTAGTCAAAAGTTATCTACGAATAGACCTCTTGCAAAAGTAGCAGAGGGAATTAAAATAAGAAGAACATTCATCGTTGTCTAAGAACCATGCCAAACATAGATAAGCTACTCAAACAAAGTGACGCTGGTTTTAAACGCTACACTGGCATGCAGAA
>NZ_JBEOPC010001462.1:0-232 GCF_040309765.1 Psychrobacter sp. TB20-MNA-CIBAN-0197 | reverse complement strand
GCCGAACACCGTGGCGATGATGCCGAAGCCATCGACTGCGTAGCCGATCGGGCCGTTGATGCGTTTGCCGATCAGCGGATACAGCGCCGAACGCAGGGCCAGCGGCAGATTGTGCCGATAAGCGAAATAGGCCAGTGCCATGCCGACAAAGGCAAACACGCCCCAGCCATGCAGGCCCCAGTGCAGGAACAGGATCTGCATCGCCTGGCGTGCCGCATCCGCCGTGCCGGCC
>NZ_JBEOPC010001461.1:0-232 GCF_040309765.1 Psychrobacter sp. TB20-MNA-CIBAN-0197 | reverse complement strand
ACCAACACCCGGGTTGCCGCCCCAGGAGAAAATCAGTTTGCGCGCGCAACCGGCGCCGATCAGTTGGTCGTAGATCAGGTCAGGCGTCATCCGCACCAGCGTCAGATCTTTCTTGCCTTGACGAATGATTTCATGACCCGCTGCCGTAGGGATCAGGTGAGTGAAGCCTTCGAGGGCGACGGTGTCGCCGTCGTTGACGAATTGCTTCACCGCGTCGTGCAGCGAAAGGATC
>NZ_JBEOPC010001460.1:0-232 GCF_040309765.1 Psychrobacter sp. TB20-MNA-CIBAN-0197 | reverse complement strand
GTACGGTAATACATCGGCAGCGACAATTGCCATTGCACTTTGCGAGGCGGTGGAGCAAGGTTTAATTAAACCACACTCAAATATTATGTCGGCAGCCTTTGGCGCTGGCCTTACGTGGGCTGCTAGTTATATTAAATGGGGCGAGCGTGTAACACCTATTAGTGTAAGTGATGCACAACTTCCTCCTTGCGATAAAACCGGCTTAGAGTTAGTTGCTCCAGCGGTAAAAGCA
>NZ_JBEOPC010001459.1:0-232 GCF_040309765.1 Psychrobacter sp. TB20-MNA-CIBAN-0197 | reverse complement strand
ATTTAGAGGAGTCGACCATGATAGGTACGCGAGAAATATCGGGTTCTGAGGCAATTAAATTTAAAAACTTAACCATGGCGGCTTTTGAGTCCAACATGGCTTCGTCCATGTTTATATCAATTACCTGCGCGCCGTTTTCTACTTGTTCTCGAGCAACTGTTAACGCGGTTTCATAGTCTTCTTCCATGATCAAACGTTTAAACATGGCAGAGCCGGTTACATTGGTACGTTC
>NZ_JBEOPC010001458.1:0-232 GCF_040309765.1 Psychrobacter sp. TB20-MNA-CIBAN-0197 | reverse complement strand
ACGAAATAGTGCCTGGCGATGAAGCATCATACGCGTGTGGGTTAGCAAATATGGATACCTCGTACCCATCAGTAAACGATCCGGATCAATTTGCACAGTGTGGTTTTCAAGCTTATAACGGCCTTCGCCCTGAAGCGGCTAACGATAGCGACCGTAACAGCTACGCAGTTTATGTAGACGTAGAAACTATGATCACCGACGCATGGAACGTAAGTGGTGCACTACGCTATGA
>NZ_JBEOPC010001457.1:0-233 GCF_040309765.1 Psychrobacter sp. TB20-MNA-CIBAN-0197 | reverse complement strand
TTATATGATTAATATGTTTATTAAAGTGGTGTTTTATTTTTGGTTTTTATTGGGAGTTTAGTTTCTTGTTATTGTGTTGTTTGTTGTTGAATTGTGGGTTTTATATTAGTTTTATATTATGATGTTTATATATAGGTAGTTGTAATTTTTTTCTATATTGCAGAAATAGTTTATTTTTTTTTATGTTCTGGGTGTGTTCGTAAAATCATATTTGCAATTTTTCTATTTTAGAG
>NZ_JBEOPC010001456.1:0-233 GCF_040309765.1 Psychrobacter sp. TB20-MNA-CIBAN-0197 | reverse complement strand
CAGCAAGGGCTGTACCATCATAATTAGCGTAAGAAATAATATTATTAGCACTATTAATGGTGCTAAATCTTATCCTAATTAACGCCTGGTAACTCAAAGCATTACTGGTTACAACTTTAAGATTGAATAATAAGCATAAATGCTAGATACTGTTTTTATATACAGCTATGGCAATGTTATGAAAAAAGAATTACCAGAAAAATACTATTTAGCGCATTTTAGAGAGCTTATTG
>NZ_JBEOPC010001455.1:0-233 GCF_040309765.1 Psychrobacter sp. TB20-MNA-CIBAN-0197 | reverse complement strand
CTTGCTAAGGTGTAAACAATTAATAAAAATAACCGCCATAACTGGCATCAATATAAGTGCTGTATTTATGCAAAATAGGCTAACACATCAATCTAATAATACGCTGCAAAACGTTATTGCCAGTAAGCTTGCACGATCTGTTTTTGCTGGATTTGAGGCGATGTTTTCGCAATTTTTAAATATTACACTGGGTGCACAAAGCCGTTTTGAACAACGACAGTACCATAGTGTGC
>NZ_JBEOPC010001454.1:0-233 GCF_040309765.1 Psychrobacter sp. TB20-MNA-CIBAN-0197 | reverse complement strand
CATTAGTACCCGCTTTAATTACATTTGCACGAAAGGCAATTGGTGAGCCATCTAAGTCACGTGTGTGATAGTTTAATAAAGCAGTAAAATCATCGCCTTCATATAAAAACTGAACGCGTGCCGCTTTTTCAGTGTAACCACCTTGCTCATCTTTAGCTTCAAAGCCTGGAGCTTGGTTATCAATGTAATCGTCTTTGTCTTGCCATAATAATGAAACACGAGCAGATAAACGG
>NZ_JBEOPC010001453.1:0-233 GCF_040309765.1 Psychrobacter sp. TB20-MNA-CIBAN-0197 | reverse complement strand
AGGCTACAAAACGATCACACAGCAAAAGACTGTCGCTCAAACGTCACCTCTTATCAAGCCAATTGCTACTCAGCGCGCGGAAAGCAAAATCGCCTCAATGCAAAAGCTGCCTAGTGATATCTGCCAACGACTTATTAGCATAGCGGATAAAGCCTTATATGAAGCCAAGCACCGTGGTCGCAATCAAGTTGTCAGTGCAAATGAGATGTGGGCCGAAAAAGAAGGCGGTAAGC
>NZ_JBEOPC010001452.1:0-233 GCF_040309765.1 Psychrobacter sp. TB20-MNA-CIBAN-0197 | reverse complement strand
AACCTGGCCAGCGCCGCCGTGAAGCCGTCGGCCGACGCGCTGGTTCCGCAGCAGAGCGACCGCCAGAAGTGGTGGCAGCATCTGACCGAATACAGCCTGATCGCGATCTTCGCGGTGATGTTCATCACGATGTCGCTGACCGTCGATCACTTCTTCTCGATCGACAACATGCTCGGCCTCGCGCTGTCGATCTCGCAGATCGGCATGGTCGCGTGCACGATGATGTTCTGTCT
>NZ_JBEOPC010001451.1:0-233 GCF_040309765.1 Psychrobacter sp. TB20-MNA-CIBAN-0197 | reverse complement strand
GTATTGGCTGAACGTGCGCGAACAGTAGATCCAATGCCGACCACTTGGACTGGAGAGGTTGAACCTAGGCGCTTTGAAAATGGCACAACCCTTAAAGATGTACTTAATCAATATGCTAAAAACGAGGGAATTGAGCTCTACTGGTACTTAAGTAAAGATTACGTAGTTAAAGATCATTTTAGAGTAGACAGTAACTTTACTTCAGCACTGTACCAAATTGGACGCGCTATAAA
>NZ_JBEOPC010001450.1:0-233 GCF_040309765.1 Psychrobacter sp. TB20-MNA-CIBAN-0197 | reverse complement strand
CGGGTATTGTGATAGTACAAGGTTTTAACACCCAGTTTGTAGGCGCTAAGCAAATCTTTTAATAAGACTTTCATCGGTACGCGACCGCCTTCAAACTTACCAGGATCATAATTTGTATTGGCCGAAATAGACTGGTCAATAAATTTTTGCATTATACCCACAAGTTGTAAGTAACCATCGTTTGAAGGAATATCCCACAGTAACTCGTAGTTATCTTTTAAACGTTCATATTC
>NZ_JBEOPC010001449.1:0-233 GCF_040309765.1 Psychrobacter sp. TB20-MNA-CIBAN-0197 | reverse complement strand
CGCCGGTGTTCTGCACCGTATGCGCGTCACCGCCGCGCGGAAAGCCGATGAAATCGCCGGGCCCGATTTCGCTGGCGTGCTCGCCGATCGTCACCGCGCCGGTGCCGGACAGCACGTACACGAATTCCTCTTCGTACAGGTGGCGGTGATATTCGGCCGATTCGTGACCGGGCATCAGCGTGAGCAGGTGAACGCCGAATTGGGTCAGCCCGGTCAGGTCGCTGAGCGGGCGC
>NZ_JBEOPC010001448.1:0-233 GCF_040309765.1 Psychrobacter sp. TB20-MNA-CIBAN-0197 | reverse complement strand
CTGAACTCATCGTACGGTTATATTGATATGTTTATATCAATGGTCAGGTATATTGTTATGCATATTTTTATTTAAATGGCTGGGTCTAAATAATGCGACAAATGACTGACTGTGAAAACTTAGCTTGTGGTCAATGTAGCCATCCTAGCTATTATAATTTTGCTGATGATTAATCGCGTTACCGTTCTAACGCGGTATGGTTTTATCAGTATCGTTATTCAATTATCATAAAG
>NZ_JBEOPC010001447.1:0-233 GCF_040309765.1 Psychrobacter sp. TB20-MNA-CIBAN-0197 | reverse complement strand
CCGTACGTGTGAGTATCGCCGTAAAACGAGCCTTTCCAACCAGTGAACGAAAAGAACGGAAGTGGCACCGGAATTGGCACATTAATACCTACTTGGCCTACTTCAATTTCGTGTTGGAATTTACGAGCCACTGCGCCGCTTGACGTGAATAACGAGGTACCGTTACCGTAAGGGCTGTCGTTAATAAGGGCGATTGCTTCATCAAGCGTGTCTACAAACATACCCGCTAGTAC
>NZ_JBEOPC010001446.1:0-233 GCF_040309765.1 Psychrobacter sp. TB20-MNA-CIBAN-0197 | reverse complement strand
ACCATAGCCTCGGTAGCTGTACCGCCTTGTTTTAGTATATTTATACCCGCCTCAGTGGCCGAAAAATGAGACGCGGTAAATGCAATGTTGTGTGTGGTCATGCCGGTGTGTCCTGTTTAAAGTGTGCAGCTAGGTGCTTAACGCAAGCAAGTAGGCTTTTATCGTTACCGTGGCTCATCATTAATGAAAAACCATACGGATGATCATTTGCTAAATCAGCCAGCGGTAAATGC
>NZ_JBEOPC010001445.1:0-233 GCF_040309765.1 Psychrobacter sp. TB20-MNA-CIBAN-0197 | reverse complement strand
ATAAAATATCGTGATGTTTATCAACGTTTACTTGCGGCTTAATTGAGGCAATAAAATCAGCCGGTACAATAACATTACCTTGATGCAAACATTGGTAAAATGCGTGTTGCCCGTTAATCCCGGTCATACCCCAAATAATTGGCACTGTTGTATAAGGCACAGGTTCACCCGCAAAGTTAACATGCTTGCCGTTACTTTCCATTTCACCTTGTTGTAAGTACGCAGGCAACATG
>NZ_JBEOPC010001444.1:0-233 GCF_040309765.1 Psychrobacter sp. TB20-MNA-CIBAN-0197 | reverse complement strand
ATGCTAACGAGTTTAGTTTAATGGTAAACAATGGAATGAGCGAAGCCCAAGCTATTAAATCAGCAACCATACATGCAGCTAAACTGCTGGGGCAAAGCGCACTCATTGGCGACTTGAGTGTTGGTAAACAAGCAGATATTATCAGTGTGAATGGCTCACCGCTTAAAAATATCGACGTACTTAAAAACGTGCAATTTGTTATGAAAGCCGGGCAAGTTTATAAACAATAGGGA
>NZ_JBEOPC010001443.1:0-233 GCF_040309765.1 Psychrobacter sp. TB20-MNA-CIBAN-0197 | reverse complement strand
AGTCAGATGAAATATTATTTTTCTCAAATACAGTCTCAAACCAATTAATAATTTTACCAGGACTTTGCCCAGCAAGCTTTTTTAGGCTAACAATATAATCAACAAATTCAGATGCATTCATGTGAACTAGATTATACTGGTTTGACTTTAAGGTTGCAGATAACTGCTTTTCTTTTTGGCGGCTTCTAAGATCTTCCCTGGCGGATATTAACATTTTATTTCCCTATAAATAG
>NZ_JBEOPC010001442.1:0-233 GCF_040309765.1 Psychrobacter sp. TB20-MNA-CIBAN-0197 | reverse complement strand
GCCGAACAGTGATCGACACATTCAACCGAACCGGACCCCTCATGGAAGCTGCAAGTTATCCTGCCTGGGCGCAACAGCTCATCAAGGATTGCAGCGAGAGCAAGCGCCGGGTTGTCGAACATGAACTTTATCAGCGCATGCGCGACAACAGACTCAGCGCGAAAACCATGCGCCAGTACCTCATCGGCGGCTGGCCTGTGGTCGAGCAGTTTGCCTTGTACATGGCGCAGAAC
>NZ_JBEOPC010001441.1:0-233 GCF_040309765.1 Psychrobacter sp. TB20-MNA-CIBAN-0197 | reverse complement strand
ATTAATGAGTCCTTTACTGGAAGTAGTCTTGAAGCTGGTGTTGCTATGGAAAAAGAGGCTGCTCAGAGCAACTTTAAAGCAGCTCAAGATGCTGCATTTAATAATATAAAAGATAATACAGTTGAAGTTGCTACACAAGCACCAACAAAGGCAGGTGAGCAAACAGGCCATCAAGCACTCGGACATGCTGTATTATTGATGTTAAAACCTATTTTTTACGAATTCAATGATTC
>NZ_JBEOPC010001440.1:0-233 GCF_040309765.1 Psychrobacter sp. TB20-MNA-CIBAN-0197 | reverse complement strand
CCGCGCACGCTGATCAGGTGGACACAGGCGCCGCCTGGGTTGACGAATGCGGCAATAACGTCGATATCGCCGGTTCCGCCTTCCATGCTTTGCTGGTCCTGCACCCGACGCAGCAAGGCAATCTGGTCGCGCAATTCGGCCGCGCGTTCGAATTCGAGATTGATCGCTGCCTCTTCCATCGCGGTGGACAGCTCATTAGTCAGCGCGTGGCTGCGACCCTCGAGGAACATCAC
>NZ_JBEOPC010001439.1:0-233 GCF_040309765.1 Psychrobacter sp. TB20-MNA-CIBAN-0197 | reverse complement strand
CTCTAAAGCCGTGAGCACAATGAATGTCTTTGTAGCCCAAATCTTTTAAACGCTTATTCGCTGTCGCATCAGAGATGATCTGATGCTTTTTGGCTGTCTCACTGTAGAAGACAAATTTAGTATGACCATTGATTTGCTGCTGCGCGCGTAAGATAGCTACTGCTTGACGAGGTAGGGGCACGACCATGTCCTTGACCATATTTACCTTGCCTTGGCCTTTTAAAGGCTTTAAC
>NZ_JBEOPC010001438.1:0-234 GCF_040309765.1 Psychrobacter sp. TB20-MNA-CIBAN-0197 | reverse complement strand
AAATTAGTACAGGTGAGCTAATAGCAAAACATGTAAGAAACTTACCCGATGAAGTGGAATTCATTCAATTATCCGAAGAATTAGAAGATTTAAAATTAGCCACATACATTAATATCTTGGCCTATACAGGCATGAGATATAACGAAGTACTTACATGCAAGGTTGGCTGTGCCAATTACAAAGATGATATTTATTACATTACGGCAATCATGACCAAAACCGACAACAGTAAGG
>NZ_JBEOPC010001437.1:0-234 GCF_040309765.1 Psychrobacter sp. TB20-MNA-CIBAN-0197 | reverse complement strand
CAGCCGAGTGATGCTGCATGAGCTGCTGAACTGGAACATCAGCGCTGCGCAGTTGATCAACAAGGTCGGCCTGGCCGCCGGGGAAGTTCCACCGCCAGTGGTCGGCCCGGACGGCATAAACACCCTCGATTGCCTGTGGGAACTGCTGCTGCGCGCGGCGGTGCTGTGGTATGCCGGGTTTGCCTTGTGGACGGTTCTGGTTCACTGATAAGCCAGAGTGAAACTCATTGTGGC
>NZ_JBEOPC010001436.1:0-234 GCF_040309765.1 Psychrobacter sp. TB20-MNA-CIBAN-0197 | reverse complement strand
ATTTAAAACTGAACCCGATGCATTTTCGATTGACGATCTTAAAAATGCACAAAATCAAACCACACTTTGGGAAGGGGTACGTAATTACCAAGCACGTAACTTTATGCGCGACGAGGTAAAAGTAGGTGACCTCGTAATGATTTACCATTCTAGCTGCAAGCTCGTAGGCGTAGTAGGTATTGCTGTAGTAACAAAAGCAGCTTACCCAGATCCAACTCAGTTTGATTTAAGTAG
>NZ_JBEOPC010001435.1:0-234 GCF_040309765.1 Psychrobacter sp. TB20-MNA-CIBAN-0197 | reverse complement strand
ACTTTAAACTCTTCGGGTTCAAAGGCAAGGGCTGCCGCGGTCATAAAGCCGCCATAGCTACCACCCATAATGCCAATTTTATCGGTATCGACCCACTCTAAGCTCTGTAAATGTTTTTTGCCGTATACAATATCTTGTAGGTCATCGGTGCCGTGCTTTTTATCATCTAAATGAAAAAAGGTTTTACCATAGCCCGAGCTGCCTCGATTATTAACTGCAAAAATGGCATAACCA
>NZ_JBEOPC010001434.1:0-234 GCF_040309765.1 Psychrobacter sp. TB20-MNA-CIBAN-0197 | reverse complement strand
AAGTCGATGATTCTAGGATAGACGGCAAGATAGGCGTCGTCTTTCTAGGGCGTGTTCTCTGAAGACACGCCCTAATAGTAATTTATGAATGAGCTGTTTTCTAGTAGCTGTTTTTTAGACAAGTGGCCGTTATAGCCCGTGCGGTACGATCTACTTTATATTTTTTATACGGTGGCGTTGCATAAACGCCGTGTTTTTTCGTTTGTTAGTGTATATAAAATTATGGCCCTCTCC
>NZ_JBEOPC010001433.1:0-234 GCF_040309765.1 Psychrobacter sp. TB20-MNA-CIBAN-0197 | reverse complement strand
GTGGACCCCGGCAACCTGGATGGCCGGCAAGCACGCGGCGATCCTGACCTATATCGATGAATGGAAAAAACCGGTACTGGTCGGCGGCGATACCCCGACGAGCGACGGTTACATGCTGTTCCACGATGTCGACGTGGCCAAGGGCGGCATTCACTTGTGGATCAACCGCAAGGACAAGTACATGACACAAATCAACGGCATGATGGCCAAACACGCAGCGGCCCAGGCCAAGGA
>NZ_JBEOPC010001432.1:0-234 GCF_040309765.1 Psychrobacter sp. TB20-MNA-CIBAN-0197 | reverse complement strand
CGTTAAGTGTGCGAACACCAGTTACTTCTACTTCAAAAAGCTTCTCAACTGCTACTTTAATTTCAGCTTTAGTTGCGTCATTTACTACTTTAAAAACAATAGTATTGTTTTCTTCAGCAGCAATTGTGCTTTTTTCAGAGATATGTGGAGCAAGGATCACTTTTAAAAGACGTTCTTCGCGAATCATGCTAGCGCCTCCTCAAGTTGCTTAACAGCAGCGGCTGTAATAAGTAC
>NZ_JBEOPC010001431.1:0-234 GCF_040309765.1 Psychrobacter sp. TB20-MNA-CIBAN-0197 | reverse complement strand
GGCAATACCATCGCGTATCGCTTGGCTTGCCTGTTTTGGTGTTTGGATAAATGGCATGGGAAAATCATTTTGTTTGGTCATCGGCGTTTCGACAAAGCCGGGAACGACTAAGCTCACCGAGATATCCTGCGGAACAAGACTAATCTGTAAGGTTTTCATAAGATAATGGATAGCGGCTTTTGAGCTACCATAGGCTTCGGCACGAGCAAAAGGCACGTAAGCAGAGGCTGAGCC
>NZ_JBEOPC010001430.1:0-234 GCF_040309765.1 Psychrobacter sp. TB20-MNA-CIBAN-0197 | reverse complement strand
ACCTACTTCTTCTGCAGGCTGTGCAACCATCATTAATGTACCTTGCCACTGTTTTTTATGAGCAATTAACTGCTCTGCAGTTCCAATAAAAGAGCTCATGTGGATATCGTGGCCACAGCCGTGCATTACACCTACTTTTGCACCGTGCTCGTCTATTACTTTGACTTTTGAGGCATAGGATTTTCCTGTTTGCTCAATAATAGGTAAGCCATCAGTATCAGTGCGGATCATTAC
>NZ_JBEOPC010001429.1:0-234 GCF_040309765.1 Psychrobacter sp. TB20-MNA-CIBAN-0197 | reverse complement strand
CATAAGCATTGTAGCCAACGACTCATACGCAAAGGAAGATTTTGCTGTAGACGAAGGTACAAAAGCCGCTGAAGGTGGCCTTGTAGGCGCGGCTTCAGGTGGTATTCTTGCTGCAATTATTGGCGGTTTTACTGCAGTAGGTACTGTAGCAACAGGTGGTACGGGCTTATTAGTTGCCGGACCATTAGTCGCAGCATTTGCTGCTGGTGGCGCAGGCGCCGCAGTAGGTGGTAC
>NZ_JBEOPC010001428.1:0-234 GCF_040309765.1 Psychrobacter sp. TB20-MNA-CIBAN-0197 | reverse complement strand
ATATTGCGCATACCCAAAACTTGGACGCTGCGGTCATGATATTTGAGCCACAACCACGTGAGTTTTTTGAGCCAGCTAAAGCCCCTGCGCGTTTGACCAATCTAGCAGAAAAGCAGGCACTCCTAGCACAACATGGGGTTAAAACCTTAGTGGTGGCAGGTTTTGATGAGGACTTTCGCTCATTATCAGCACAAGCCTTTGCCGATATATTAGCCAAGCGCTTAAATGTAAAAG
>NZ_JBEOPC010001427.1:0-234 GCF_040309765.1 Psychrobacter sp. TB20-MNA-CIBAN-0197 | reverse complement strand
GGATACATCTCCGCCGTATCCCAAAAGTTGACTCCTTCGCTTAGCGCCATGTCCATTTGCTCATGCGCTTGGGTCTCGTCATTCTGCTGTCCCCACGTCATAGTGCCTAAGCAGATTTTGGAAACGTCTTCATTAATTTGTGGCAGTTTTTGATATTGCATCTGTTTATCCTTGTTTTTATTCTAAATAAGGTTTTTACTCTAAAGCAATTTTTATACTACATTAGCTTGATAC
>NZ_JBEOPC010001426.1:0-234 GCF_040309765.1 Psychrobacter sp. TB20-MNA-CIBAN-0197 | reverse complement strand
ATACCAATGACTATGTGATAGTAAGACCGTAAGATATTCAAATCTTTTTAAATACTCTCTAACTATTAAGTCATACCTTCATACTAACAACTTTATGAACTGACAATAAAAAAGGCTAACATCGCGTTAGCCTTTTTTTATATTCTACTAGTCCAATAATATGGGTTTATTTAGTAATATTAGTATTGCTAAGCTTTGCACTAATTTCACGAAGCAATTGCACTTCTTCTGAAG
>NZ_JBEOPC010001425.1:0-234 GCF_040309765.1 Psychrobacter sp. TB20-MNA-CIBAN-0197 | reverse complement strand
ACATGAAGGACCGCGATCGCCTGCTCAACAGCTTGCGCGCGTACCTGATGCTGAACATGAAGGATCGTCGCGACGCGGCGTGGCTCAAGGACTGGGTCGCCACTGACTGGTCGCAGCGCTACACCGGCAACACCGCGGTGCAGAATGGACTGAACACGCACCTCGAGCGTTTGCTCAAGCAGCCGTTCATCTACCCGCTGAACGATCAGTTGGTGACGCAGGCGCGTCAGGTCC
>NZ_JBEOPC010001424.1:0-234 GCF_040309765.1 Psychrobacter sp. TB20-MNA-CIBAN-0197 | reverse complement strand
CCGTCGGCAGGTCGCGTTCCAGCCCGGTCTCGAACGCCGCCGAGCGGCGCTGGCGCACGGCTTTTTCAATCGCATCGTAGCGCGCGAAAGTGCCGTCGCGGTCGGTGGCGATGGCCAGGTCGCGCACCTGTTGCCAGGTATCGGCGAAGCCGCCCTCGTCCACGCTCGTCGCGCCGAAAATCCCCCCGAGTACGACCCGCATCGCGGGGCTCAGTTGCTCCAGCGGCAGCGTGC
>NZ_JBEOPC010001423.1:0-234 GCF_040309765.1 Psychrobacter sp. TB20-MNA-CIBAN-0197 | reverse complement strand
GTCACTCAACGGCGCATTAATCGTCAATATGTCACTGTCCAAATCCACATTATAAACGGCTAATGTTGGCAAACGTGCTACCGACGCTTGATAAGCCGGCGCATGCGCATAGTTGGCTTTATCCTTGATATCATTTAACCACGTGGGTAATTTTGACAGCCACTCATAGGCGCTCGGCTGCTGCTGTGCCAGCTCTAATAAGGTTAAATACAGTTCGCGTTCGGCGTGGATGAT
>NZ_JBEOPC010001422.1:0-234 GCF_040309765.1 Psychrobacter sp. TB20-MNA-CIBAN-0197 | reverse complement strand
TCAGTTGCCATTTTACCTATTTGTCCGCTTGCGCCAATAATTAGGGTCTTACTCATAATTAACTCCTTCCAATAAATAGTAAAAGTAATGTGCTTACAAACAGACCTTGGGGTAGGGGATAATTTTTAAAGGGTAAAAAAGAGTTTAAATGAGCTAATTTCAAAAAATACTTTAATTAAAATTCAATACTTAACTGAGTATTAAAATTAGCTGCTTTTGGCGTGTTTTTTAGAA
>NZ_JBEOPC010001421.1:0-234 GCF_040309765.1 Psychrobacter sp. TB20-MNA-CIBAN-0197 | reverse complement strand
GCACTGAGACTGTCTGTACGCACTTCTTTAGGCACACCGCCGGCTGCTTTAAATGCGTTTTGCACACCATCAGAAAAAGCAGCAAAGCTTTCACCGCCGTAAATCACTTGGGCGTAAGCCCAGCCACTGGCGGGCATACGATAATGAAACAACATATGCTTAAGGGGTTCACTAGCAATGGTAACGGGTGACTTCACATGTGTGAAATCACATATACCTAATAGGCCATACTCG
>NZ_JBEOPC010001420.1:0-234 GCF_040309765.1 Psychrobacter sp. TB20-MNA-CIBAN-0197 | reverse complement strand
CCATCCATCAGCCGCTGTAGAACACAGCCAGCTTGTTGCCTTCAGGATCGCGCAGATAGGCCACGTAAAAATCCGGCGTATAGGCCTCGCGAGTGCCCGGCGGTCCTTCATTGCTGCCGCCACTGTCGAGCCCGGCCTTGTGCACCTGATCGACCTGGTGCCGCGAGTCGGCGCGAAATGCCGGCATCATGCCGTTGCCGGGTGTCGCCGACTCACCATCGAACGGTTGCGAGA
>NZ_JBEOPC010001419.1:0-234 GCF_040309765.1 Psychrobacter sp. TB20-MNA-CIBAN-0197 | reverse complement strand
AAATTTTTCTCAGCAAAATCTACTGGAATCGCATTATTTATCGGCTTTTCAGCAAGTTTATCTGTTAGTAGCTTCGCTTTTGCTAAGCCAACGCTATCGAGTGACTGGCTCGATCGGCAAATCAATAAACACCCTGATATTGTCTCAGCACGTGAACTCATGAATGCTGAATTTTCCAAAGCACAGGGCAGTAAGTTACCACTTTACAACCCAGAACTATCGACAGGTTACGAG
>NZ_JBEOPC010001418.1:0-234 GCF_040309765.1 Psychrobacter sp. TB20-MNA-CIBAN-0197 | reverse complement strand
GCGGCGATGACGTGCCGCTGTATCAACTCAGCTATAACGCCAGTAAATCACTGCTGTTCGCGTCGCGCGGCGACAAACTGGTGGTGCTGTCCAATCCAGTCAAGTACTACGACCCCGAGAGCAACGTCTCGGAAGAGTCGGGCCGCGTTTCCGCGCAAGCGCTGGCGGCGTTGCTCAACGGTGAAAAACTCTTCCCCGAAGCGTTCGGCTTGCCAGCGAAAAACCCGGAAACCA
>NZ_JBEOPC010001417.1:0-234 GCF_040309765.1 Psychrobacter sp. TB20-MNA-CIBAN-0197 | reverse complement strand
CCCCCCGACTGATTGCGACTGTGCATGCTGATTACCTTAATCCGAAGGGCAAGTTGGGGATTCTGTTAAGTGGCAAGTTCTCTAAGAAGTCACCCGCAGATTCTCCACCGGAAGATTCTGCTGAAACGGATCTGAAAGTGCATGCGATTTACGACGTGCTGATGCGCCCCCTCCTGGACGGTGGCGCGTGGCTGGATCTGGCACTCGAGGAGCGATTCGTCAGCAGCGATACGG
>NZ_JBEOPC010001416.1:0-234 GCF_040309765.1 Psychrobacter sp. TB20-MNA-CIBAN-0197 | reverse complement strand
GTACTGATCAACAACGCCGGTTACGGCGCGATGGGGCCGCTGCTCGACGGCGGCGTGCAGGCGATGCAGCGCCAGTTCGAGACCAACGTGTTTTCGATTGTCGGCGTCACCCGCGCGTTGTTTCCGCTGCTGCGTCGGGCCAAGGGGCTGGTGGTGAATATCGGCAGCGTGTCAGGTGTGCTGGTCACGCCATTTGCCGGCGCCTACTGCGCTTCGAAAGCGGCGGTGCATGCA
>NZ_JBEOPC010001415.1:0-234 GCF_040309765.1 Psychrobacter sp. TB20-MNA-CIBAN-0197 | reverse complement strand
ACAACACCCAAGTGGTTTGTAGCTATCTATCAGAACTTGGTTCTATAGTTAGACAAGCATTATATCGATATCACCTTTATCCTTGATTCAGTTAGGATAAGTGATACTTATTAAAAGTCACACAACAGACTCATATCTAAACCCCTTTGCTGACGACAATAGCACGATGGCACCACCTGATCCCTTCCCGAACTCAGAAGTGAAACATCGTTGCGCCAATGGTAGTGTGGCTCC
>NZ_JBEOPC010001414.1:0-235 GCF_040309765.1 Psychrobacter sp. TB20-MNA-CIBAN-0197 | reverse complement strand
CTTGGGTGGTCACCCCTTTATCAGCCATCGCCAATCGGTTCGGCGTCACTGTCAGCTCCTGACGCGGCAAACTGCGGTCGCTGGTCACTGATCCAGCACTCGGTAACGCACGGATATCTGAAATGATCTGCTGGACGGTCTGTTCTAATACTTCTGGATTGGTACTGGCTAAAGAAAAATTATATCCTGTCTCACCGCCGCTCGATAGACAGACCGTAAAACGAGCACCCGGTAC
>NZ_JBEOPC010001413.1:0-235 GCF_040309765.1 Psychrobacter sp. TB20-MNA-CIBAN-0197 | reverse complement strand
TACATGGGCACCGCCATCGTCTAGCGCAGGGATAACAAAAGAGCTTGTAATTTCTTTTGCATTACTTGCAAATGCTTGGCTGTATAAACAGTTAATGCCTTCTGCTTCACCCGTAAATGTAGCTCCATCTAATGTGTATGTGGCACAACTTATTGTATCGCCACCATTATCACCACCTGGGTTAGTCACTGAATTGTCTACACTGTTATCAACTGTAGTCGGTGTAACGTTAATA
>NZ_JBEOPC010001412.1:0-235 GCF_040309765.1 Psychrobacter sp. TB20-MNA-CIBAN-0197 | reverse complement strand
GTTGAACAGCAGAATTGGCACAATCAGGATCAACAGCATCACCACCGCCAGCGCAGAAGCCACCGGCCAGTCGCGGTTATTGAAGAACTCCAGCCACAGCACGCGACCGATCATCAGCGTCTCCGGGCCACCCAGCAGTTCCGGAATCACGAACTCGCCGACCACCGGAATGAACACCAGCATGCAGCCGGCAATGATGCCGTTCTTGGCCAGCGGCACGGTGATCTTCCAGAAG
>NZ_JBEOPC010001411.1:0-235 GCF_040309765.1 Psychrobacter sp. TB20-MNA-CIBAN-0197 | reverse complement strand
GAACAGCACGGTGTGATCACCAACGGTGTCGCCAGCACGCACGGTGGCGAAACCAATGGTTTCACGCTCCCGAGCACCGGTCTGGCCTTCACGACCGTAGACCGCGACCTTCTTCAGATCACGCCCCAGGGCATCGGCAATCACTTCACCCATGCGCACAGCCGTACCTGACGGAGCATCGACCTTGTGGCGGTGATGGGCTTCCATGATCTCGATATCGACATCGTCGCCCAGC
>NZ_JBEOPC010001410.1:0-235 GCF_040309765.1 Psychrobacter sp. TB20-MNA-CIBAN-0197 | reverse complement strand
CAGTGCTAATTAGCTTACCCGTCAATACGCCATTTGACTCTGTGATTTTGACTACACCTTTAGGCTTGCCGTCATCAAAAGTTTGCCAAGTAGTATTGGCTAATGGATCAGCGGCAAATGCCATAGTGGCCATACTGATACCAGCAACTGCTAAAATAGATTTTGTAAATAGTTTCATAGATCGACTCCATTCGTACGATGATTACTCAAAAACATTATGTTTTCGTGCTTATCC
>NZ_JBEOPC010001409.1:0-235 GCF_040309765.1 Psychrobacter sp. TB20-MNA-CIBAN-0197 | reverse complement strand
CTGGAAATACTGCGCGATCGACGGCTGGCTCTGCAGCTGCTGCGGCGGCACGTCGAGCAGTTGCCCGCCGGGCACGACGCCTTCGCCGATCACGTGGATCGGCACCTGCCGCAACCCGCACGACGGGTCGGACTACATCGTGTCGTACAACGACTGCTGCGGCAAGACCTCGTGCGGCAAGTGCTTCTGCAACCGCAACGAGCGCGAGAAGCCGCTGTACAAGCTGTCGCTGAAC
>NZ_JBEOPC010001408.1:0-235 GCF_040309765.1 Psychrobacter sp. TB20-MNA-CIBAN-0197 | reverse complement strand
ATCAAATGGTTATTAAAGCGATGCTTGGCTCGCTGGGGATTGTGCCGTATATAGTAGAAAATGGCGAACTGGCCGTTGATATAGTTAAAAAGCAGCATTTTGACTTAGTGCTTATGGATTGCCAAATGCCTGTAATGGATGGCTATAGGGCAACGGCCCTAATCCGCCAGTTTAAAACCGAACAAGAACTCCCGATTATTGCTTTAACTGCCGACGTTATGCCAGAGGATAAAGC
>NZ_JBEOPC010001407.1:0-235 GCF_040309765.1 Psychrobacter sp. TB20-MNA-CIBAN-0197 | reverse complement strand
AATTAATTTTTCACCAAAGTAGTTTTCGTAATGCCCACAACCACCTAAGACTTGAATAAAGTCATCGCCATCTAATTTGCTGCACACAAGCCCTCGAGGTGAACACTTTAAAATAATACTCATGTGCTTGATGATTTCTTTGCATAGTTGCTTAATATCAGTAAGCCCTAAAATAGACTTTGATGCAAAAACAATCGTGTTCATTGCATCACTTTGATATTCAAGCTGGCATACC
>NZ_JBEOPC010001406.1:0-235 GCF_040309765.1 Psychrobacter sp. TB20-MNA-CIBAN-0197 | reverse complement strand
ATACCGTGTTTAGTTACTGTAAGAGTCCAATGCTCCAAAGTGCAAGCTACCGTTTTACTAGCGAACGCACCTAAAGCCATCCAATAAAAACGACCTTTTTTACGTGGATCTCCATTCTTTTCAGTTTCTAAATAAAACCTAGCATATGTACCTGCAATACGTCGTGCTCTTACACTATAACTGTCCACGAAGTTGTAAGTGTTATTTGAGACCTTTTCGCTCATACGCTCTAGGC
>NZ_JBEOPC010001405.1:0-235 GCF_040309765.1 Psychrobacter sp. TB20-MNA-CIBAN-0197 | reverse complement strand
ACAAAAGCGTAGGTGCGATTTTACATCGCGCTTTCTCTTTAGTAACTAGCTCATTACTCCAATCAACGCTACAAAGCTCACCTAAACACCTGTAAGCGCTCAGCTTGCTCGCGCGAAAAGCGAAGCTTTTAAAATAATTTACAAATATCGCGTTGGCGATGGCAACCAAAGAAAGACAAGCGCCGGTCTCTCTTTGGAATCACACGGCGCCCCTCAATTTCACTTATCCTTAAAC
>NZ_JBEOPC010001404.1:0-235 GCF_040309765.1 Psychrobacter sp. TB20-MNA-CIBAN-0197 | reverse complement strand
GGCCTGGGCATCCGCTCTATGACAGCCCTTCGGTGTTGACGTCGACGGAATTGGCTTCACTGGATTTCGCCTTGCTGGCGCCGGGCTTCATTACGCGGTTATTGGTGGATGAGTATTTCCGTGAGCACGGGATTACGCCGCAGGTGCGGATTGAAGTGAATTCGGTGAGTACGTTGCTGGAAGTGGTGCGGCATGCGCCGCTGGCGACTATGTTGCCCGAGGCGATTGCCAGCGA
>NZ_JBEOPC010001403.1:0-235 GCF_040309765.1 Psychrobacter sp. TB20-MNA-CIBAN-0197 | reverse complement strand
CGCTTTGGGTGCTGACAATAAGACAAGTGATAACAGTGATACAGGTGTGACCACGGCAGCTTTATTAATATGCTGCATGATTTTAACGCCAATATTATCGACCATCGCACTGGCTTTTTCATCGAGCGGAGTATCGGTACGGTCGGAAGGTAAGCTGTCAGCAGACACATCAAACTTTGTCATAAACTCAGTGAGATGTAGTGGCGTACCAAAGCTTAAGTGTACGTTACCGAAG
>NZ_JBEOPC010001402.1:0-235 GCF_040309765.1 Psychrobacter sp. TB20-MNA-CIBAN-0197 | reverse complement strand
CTTCGTTTCCCACGTGCATGTAGGCGCGGCGGAAGATCACTACCTGGCCGTGAAAATGACCACGCAGACTGCCTGGCAGAACCTGTTCGGTCGTTGCCTGTTCATCAACCCGGCCCAGTACAACCCGGCTGGCCGTGAAGAATGGCAAGTGCTCAACGTTGCCAACTTCGAGTGCGTGCCTGAGCGTGACGGCACCAACTCCGACGGTTGCGTGATCATCAACTTCGCGCAGAAG
>NZ_JBEOPC010001401.1:0-235 GCF_040309765.1 Psychrobacter sp. TB20-MNA-CIBAN-0197 | reverse complement strand
CCATAATATTCACAAACATCGAGAATGCCACGCGCTTTTGAGGCGTCACTCGGTAGAATATCCGCGCCAATATGATGCCAATGTACTAATTTCAATCCATCCGAGGCAAAATCGATATCTTGCATTTTATCGACCTGATTATTAAAAAATACCGAGCACTGATAGACTTCATTACTTTGGTAATAACAGGGATCAACGATTGAGTTCGGCGTCCGCGCATTAAACTCTCGCAGAC
>NZ_JBEOPC010001400.1:0-235 GCF_040309765.1 Psychrobacter sp. TB20-MNA-CIBAN-0197 | reverse complement strand
AATACCGGTCCAGCGAGATAAAATTTCAGCAATTTCATCCTCACCTACTTGGTTCTTAAGCAGAGTCATTTCTTGCATTTCAGCTTGTGAGGCTAAATCAAGTTTTCGTTCAAGCTCTGGAATTCGCCCATATTGCAGCTCTGACATACGCTGTAAATCACTTGCTCTTCGCGCTACATCTAAATCTAATCTTGCTTGTTCAAGCTCGGCTTTAATTACTTGTGTACCTTGAAGC
>NZ_JBEOPC010001399.1:0-235 GCF_040309765.1 Psychrobacter sp. TB20-MNA-CIBAN-0197 | reverse complement strand
CTCTAAGCTTCAAGTCAGCTTCAAGGTCAAGGCGATGAGTAGAGGAAGATGTCGGACTGCGGTGGCGCGACGGCTCGTCCCGTACACGGCCGGCATTCGGTCACCGTCGGCGGAACCCGCTTGGCTTATAGTGCGGAGTGCCCATTCAACGAGGAGAACGCCAATGAAACTGCAGGCCAGCGGTCCATTCGAAGTGAAGCTGAATCCGGAATCCCTGAGTCGCGTCGCCGAACCC
>NZ_JBEOPC010001398.1:0-235 GCF_040309765.1 Psychrobacter sp. TB20-MNA-CIBAN-0197 | reverse complement strand
AACCCCCACTACCTGAAACTGCGAAGGTGCAAAACGACCAATATTATATAATTCACCTTTTACATCTCCCGCGCCAAAGTAATCGGCATCTTGCAGACCTGCTGTTAAATCAATGATGCCAACTTGGTCGTAATTATACTGCGATATAGATTCACTCAAACTGCCTGTGTCACTAAAGGCAACAGTGCTCATCGCTTCAAGCGTACCTTGAACGCCTAGCGTAGGCGCTTTAAGT
>NZ_JBEOPC010001397.1:0-235 GCF_040309765.1 Psychrobacter sp. TB20-MNA-CIBAN-0197 | reverse complement strand
ATAATTAACAGCGCTATTAAGCAACTCACATAATAAAGAACAATATTTCCCAACTCAGTGGTATCACTTTAAATTCAATAACTTAACCAAAGGAAGGGGGTTGAAATATGGGTGTAAAACTGAAGTGAACAAATACGGCAACGGGCACTAACTTATATAACGCTTATAAAACAACACCAAAGTAGCAGTTTGTTTACCTCTTATTTACACATAGTCCAAATGCGTGATGCTCAAC
>NZ_JBEOPC010001396.1:0-235 GCF_040309765.1 Psychrobacter sp. TB20-MNA-CIBAN-0197 | reverse complement strand
ATTGTAAGTTTACGTAAAATGTGGGATTATTCCTCCATTAGAGTATTTGCTCAATTGTTAAAGCGCCTTACTTAGATTAAGGTTAATAAAAATATAATTATAAACAGGGGCTAAGAGTGGAAAAAATCTGGCTTAAGCGCTACCCAGAGGGTATGCCTGAAACAATCGATCCTGAGCATTACAACTCGTTACTCGAAGTGTTCGAAAAAAGTTTTACTGACTACACCGATTTACC
>NZ_JBEOPC010001395.1:0-235 GCF_040309765.1 Psychrobacter sp. TB20-MNA-CIBAN-0197 | reverse complement strand
GACAATCTCAGTGGTATAGGCAATCTCACCAATATGATTGGCGCCCAACTCTAAGATGGCATAGCGATGGTGATCGGATAATTCGAGCAGCATCATCGGTACACCCAAGTCGTTATTGAGATTGCCACGAGTGATGAGCGTCGGTGCTAATCTGCCGAAGATACTTCCAAGCATCTCTTTACAGGTGGTCTTACCACTAGAGCCAGTAATAGCAATGACGGTTAAATTTTGATGC
>NZ_JBEOPC010001394.1:0-235 GCF_040309765.1 Psychrobacter sp. TB20-MNA-CIBAN-0197 | reverse complement strand
AGTTCGGCCAGGTCGAAGTCAGGCAACTGGTCGTCGTGTACGGTCAACCGGCCACCGACCAGCAAGGCGCGCAACGTCGGGCGTCCTCCGCCCACCACCGGCCCGATCGCCGGGTCATGCAGGCCGAAGTATCGCGGCTGGTCCAGGCGGTAGATCGCCAGGTCGGCCGCCATGCCCACTTGCACGCTGCCCACGGCGTCCAGCCCCAGCACCCGAGCCCCGCCAGACGTACCCC
>NZ_JBEOPC010001393.1:0-235 GCF_040309765.1 Psychrobacter sp. TB20-MNA-CIBAN-0197 | reverse complement strand
CCGGTGTCGAAGGCACGTGGGCCGAGTACTTCACCGCGCCTGCCAGTAGCGTCATTCCTATACCGGACGCCATCGATGATGAAATGGCCGCGCAGCTTATTGCCATGCCGATGAGCGCCTTGATGCTCATTGAGTTTTTAGAACTAGAAAAAGGTCAATGGGTCATTCAAAATGCCGCCAATGGCGCAGTTGGTGAATCGCTTGCGATGTTGGCAGCTGAGCGCGGTATCAATAC
>NZ_JBEOPC010001392.1:0-236 GCF_040309765.1 Psychrobacter sp. TB20-MNA-CIBAN-0197 | reverse complement strand
AAATAGGTCATAACCCTTAAACATCTATTAATAATGAATGTTTAAGGGTGTTTTAAGGCATCACTTATTTAAAATATAGTTGAATCACTATAAAAAAATACAGTGCTGCTGGGATGAATTTTGCGCAGCCTCTGTCAGCGCAGACACAGCACGCAAGTAAAATTTATACCAGTAGCACTGGTAATATTAGCGTATCGATTTTATGTCGAATTGACTATATGATTCCTATACTGCTA
>NZ_JBEOPC010001391.1:0-236 GCF_040309765.1 Psychrobacter sp. TB20-MNA-CIBAN-0197 | reverse complement strand
AACATGCCCATTAGCTTACCGGTTTCAGCATCTTCTAAGCCGTCTAGGAACATATGATCCTTGACTTCTTTATGGCCCATACGATAGCCACCACGTGCGCCTGGCATAATATAAGGAGCATTGGTCATGGATTCCATGCCGCCCGCAACTGCGACATCGAAGCTGCCCGCTTTGATACCGTCATGTGCTTGCATCACAGCTTTTAGACCTGAACCACAAAGCTTATTGATAGTGAC
>NZ_JBEOPC010001390.1:0-236 GCF_040309765.1 Psychrobacter sp. TB20-MNA-CIBAN-0197 | reverse complement strand
ACCGTTGCTCGATTACGGCTGGCTCGATGAACACGCGGATTTGACACTGGCAGAACTGTTCGATGTCCTGCTCAAGGCCGAGCTGCTGCAAGCGTTCGGCACCTTTATAGAACAGCCGAAAGGGCGCAAGGACGAGTGGCTGCCGGTGCTGGCCGAACAGTTCAGCGAGGCGCAGACCCTGCGTGTCTGGGCGCCGCAACTGGCTGAGCGGCTGTTCAGCCTGACCCTGATGGACC
>NZ_JBEOPC010001389.1:0-236 GCF_040309765.1 Psychrobacter sp. TB20-MNA-CIBAN-0197 | reverse complement strand
CTCCAGCCCTCGGTATTGCCAGAGGCTGCGGTCGAGGACGATGAACCGGTATCGCTCCCGGAACTGCTGGTGAGCGATGGGTTGCAGCAATTGTTGCAGTCTAGCGAGCCGTTGCTGTTGCTGTGCCTGATGCCGGGCGGTGGCAGCTTCAACCACTGCGCCGAGTCCGTTTGCAGTTGCCGGCTGCTCACCGCGCTTGAACAGAGCAGCGCACGATGAGCGGCGCGGCGCTAGAG
>NZ_JBEOPC010001388.1:0-236 GCF_040309765.1 Psychrobacter sp. TB20-MNA-CIBAN-0197 | reverse complement strand
AACGGGTAAAGAGCTTGTTGCCAGCGCCCTGCACAACAATAGTCCACGTAAAGAAAACCAATTTATTGCGCTAAATATGGCCGCAATCCCTAAAGAGCTGGTTGAGTCAGAATTATTCGGCCATGAAAAAGGGGCTTTTACTGGTGCAGATAGCGTGCGAAAAGGCCGTTTTGAACAAGCCAATGGCGGCACCCTATTTTTAGATGAAATTGGCGATATGCCTCTCGACGTACAAA
>NZ_JBEOPC010001387.1:0-236 GCF_040309765.1 Psychrobacter sp. TB20-MNA-CIBAN-0197 | reverse complement strand
GGCACATTCTGCGGATTGAGTTCGTGGTGCCAACTGCCGTGGCAACGGTCGATGAAATTCGTCTCACAGAACTCCCAGAACAGTCGGTACCAGGTTTCGTATTGCACGTCGCCGGTGCGTTTGAGCAAGGCACTGGCGGCGGCGCTGGCTTCGGCATGCGTCCAGTGCAGGCGATGGCGGACCACGGCTTTGTTGTGCCAGTCGAGGGTGTAGACAATGCCCGGTGCGCCATCGAC
>NZ_JBEOPC010001386.1:0-236 GCF_040309765.1 Psychrobacter sp. TB20-MNA-CIBAN-0197 | reverse complement strand
GGCCATGAGTGAGCAAAAGTTAGCGTTAAACGAATACTTAAAAATCGACAGTGATTATTTACGCGGCGATATCAAAGAGGGTTTAGATACTCAAGTGACTGGATCGTTTAGTGATGGCGATCAACAGTTGATCAAATTCCACGGTTTTTATCAGCAAGACGATCGCGATTTACGTAACGAGCGTAAAGAGCAAAAGTTAGAGCCATTGCATAGCTTTATGTTACGTGCCCGTGTAC
>NZ_JBEOPC010001385.1:0-236 GCF_040309765.1 Psychrobacter sp. TB20-MNA-CIBAN-0197 | reverse complement strand
CTGCTGCTAATTGGCGTAGTACATAGTGCAACACGCCGCCATGACGCACGTATTCGCGCTCTTTTGGCGTTTGTAGACCGACGTTAACCTCAAAGGTTTCAGTTGAACCATCAGCGCGAGTAGCAGTGACTTTGGCAGTTTTGCTCTCACCATTATCGAGACCACTAATGCTGATGACTTCTGAACCATCAAGCTTGTAAGTCTCAGCGTTTTCACCTTCTTTAAAGGTCAATGGC
>NZ_JBEOPC010001384.1:0-236 GCF_040309765.1 Psychrobacter sp. TB20-MNA-CIBAN-0197 | reverse complement strand
CTACCGTCGATAGGCGCATCAATCGCAATTTGCCACGGTTGCTGTTGGTTATTGACGCCAGAGGTGGCAATTTCACCACCAATCTCGACCATATAATTACGGATTTTATAGTTGTTTTTGAGGACGTCAGCGATAACGTCAACTCCGTAGCCTTTTGCCACTGCTGAAAAATCAAGCTCGATGCCGTCTTTGGTTTTAATAAGACCGTTGTCGTTTTGCACCACGCTCTCAAAGTC
>NZ_JBEOPC010001383.1:0-236 GCF_040309765.1 Psychrobacter sp. TB20-MNA-CIBAN-0197 | reverse complement strand
CTACTACTTTGACCAATATTCAGCGCAGTTAATTGAACGTACAGAAAAAGCCATTAATTGGTATCAAGAAATAGTTAACAAAGGTGGTTTTACACACTTATATAACGATGAATTGCTTGAACTAGGCAGTAATAATAAACAGGTGAGCTTGCTTGCACAGCGTTTATATCAAGAGCGTGACTTAAAAACTAATGTGTGCGACGAAGCTATATGCACGTTTGATAAAGATATAGAGC
>NZ_JBEOPC010001382.1:0-236 GCF_040309765.1 Psychrobacter sp. TB20-MNA-CIBAN-0197 | reverse complement strand
CATGTAAGGCTCCTTTATTTGCCCAGTTGTTCGGCCATTTCGGCCGAGCGGTGCGCGGCGGCGCCGAGTGCGGTTTCAACCAGCGCTTCGAAGCCGCCAGCCTGGAATGATTTGATCGCAGCTTCCGTGGTGCCATTCGGCGAGGTCACGCGGCGGCGCAGTTCGGCTGCATCGACATCGCTGGACACCGCCATGTGCGCGGCGCCCAGAGCAGTCTGCACGGTCAGTTGCTCAGC
>NZ_JBEOPC010001381.1:0-236 GCF_040309765.1 Psychrobacter sp. TB20-MNA-CIBAN-0197 | reverse complement strand
ATCCAGATCGAACGGTTGTGCGGGGTCGGATCGGCCTCTTGCAAGGACGTCGCCACATCAATCGCGCCGAACTGCTGTTGACGGATATCGACAATACCGCCCCAGGCGTTGAGTTCACCATCAAGCGTGATCTGGCCTGCCCCGCGCAAACCGATGCGCTGGCCGGGATCGACACTGATCCGTGAGCCTTCGCCAATCGACAACGGACTGCTGGCGGGATCAATCAAGCCAACAAG
>NZ_JBEOPC010001380.1:0-236 GCF_040309765.1 Psychrobacter sp. TB20-MNA-CIBAN-0197 | reverse complement strand
GCAATACACACTGCAGCTTGCAGGCAGCTCTCTTAGTTTATTAAAAGATTTCCACATTTGCTTTGGCGTGCCTTCAAATAAGCGTCCACATCCACCGCTAAACAATGTATCGCCTGTGAAAGCAAGTTCATCATTTGTATAGCAAATATGATCAAGCGTATGCCCAGGAGTTGCTAAAATAGTAAAGTTAATATTAAGCACACTGATGCTTTGTCCATCAGTGAGTGCGTGAGTGA
>NZ_JBEOPC010001379.1:0-236 GCF_040309765.1 Psychrobacter sp. TB20-MNA-CIBAN-0197 | reverse complement strand
CGTCAAGGCTATCAAGCTGGCGCAGAAACTGAGGTTTCTAGAATTAGTAAGAATGTCTCGGTCTATGGCAGCCGACCGTGGAAGCATCCGCTTAATGATAAGCTAGATGCGCGCCTCACCTATGAAGAGGAGGTCATCGATCAAGGCAAAGGTAACTTTGATTTGTCTACCCGAACGCTAAAAGCTTCATTGGCACGTAATATTCGCCGTGACAGTGGCTGGAATCGTAGCTACTC
>NZ_JBEOPC010001378.1:0-236 GCF_040309765.1 Psychrobacter sp. TB20-MNA-CIBAN-0197 | reverse complement strand
GTAGAAGGCCTACGCCCTCTTAATGCTTTAGAAATGGAAGGCCGTGACATATATGTACGTGAAGGTTGTTATAACTGTCACTCACAAATGATCCGCCCTTTTCGTGATGAAGTTGAGCGTTACGGTCACTACTCTGTAGCAGGCGAATCAGTATGGGATCACCCTTTCCAATGGGGTTCTAAACGTACTGGCCCTGACCTTGCTCGCGTTGGTAAACGTTACTCGGACGATTGGCA
>NZ_JBEOPC010001377.1:0-236 GCF_040309765.1 Psychrobacter sp. TB20-MNA-CIBAN-0197 | reverse complement strand
AGCCAAACCAATCCGAGTGCGCCGGAAGATATTCATTCCAACGGTGCCACCGTGCCCAAAGGCACGCAGGGCAACACCACCAACAATGACGGCTCGACACCTGCGGGTTCCAAGCCCAGTGGTTCGAAGCAATCGAACGACAGCGGCACCAGCAGCGGTGCTGGTGAGGGTTGAAGCTGTTTGCAGATGCAGCAAGCCCGGCATCAAGCCGGGCTCTCTATCAGGCAATCCTCGAT
>NZ_JBEOPC010001376.1:0-236 GCF_040309765.1 Psychrobacter sp. TB20-MNA-CIBAN-0197 | reverse complement strand
CTTTCGGGCAGCTGAAGCGGAATTTCCACTGGTTGCCGGTGCGCTCGGTGATCTGCTGCTTGCAGCCCGATTGCGGGTCGGCCAACGGGATGTCGTTGGTCGCCACCTGCTGCGGCGTCAGGCAAGCGCGGATGCCTTTGCCGCCGATGTTGATGCCGTTCTTCTCCAGCGCAGCGCGCTGCTGCGGGGTGATCTGGCCTTGGATCTGGCCAAGGATCGATTGCACGTCCATGGCC
>NZ_JBEOPC010001375.1:0-236 GCF_040309765.1 Psychrobacter sp. TB20-MNA-CIBAN-0197 | reverse complement strand
AAACAAGATTTTATAGATTTAAGAGGTTGTGATCCTGAGGTAGCAGCAGAGACGATCAGAGAGCATTGGGCGCTTGGAAGCAAGAAGATAGGTAATTTGATACATCTATTGGAATCCAAAGGTGTTCGTGTCTTTTCATTGTCAGAAAATACCCTAGATGTTGACGCTTTTTCTTTTTGGAAAGATGGCTTGCCATTTATTTTTCTTAATAATAGGAAGTCAGCAGAGCGTAGTCG
>NZ_JBEOPC010001374.1:0-236 GCF_040309765.1 Psychrobacter sp. TB20-MNA-CIBAN-0197 | reverse complement strand
ATCGCAAACATCGTTAGCGTATTTATTGAATAACCAAAGGTGTATAAAATCCCAAATGTACCTAGTAAAACCACAGGTACGGCAATAGTTGGAATAAGCGTTGCCCTAAAGTTTTGTAGGAACAAATACATAACTACAAAAACCAGTACAACAGCTTCAATTAATGTATGAATAACTTTTTCGATAGATAACGATACGAACGGTGTTGTATCGTAAGGTATTACGGCATCTAACCC
>NZ_JBEOPC010001373.1:0-236 GCF_040309765.1 Psychrobacter sp. TB20-MNA-CIBAN-0197 | reverse complement strand
ATCTGATTCACGAGCGCCTCGGGATCGCGGTCAACCCGGCGGCGATGTTCGACGTGCAGGTCAAACGTATCCACGAATACAAGCGTCAGTTGCTCAACCTGATGCACACCGTGGCGTTGTACCAGGCGATTCGTGCCGAGCCGGAAGTCGACTGGGTGCCACGCGTGAAGATCTTCGCCGGTAAAGCGGCGGCGAGTTATCACCAGGCCAAGCTGATCATCAAACTGACCAATGAC
>NZ_JBEOPC010001372.1:0-237 GCF_040309765.1 Psychrobacter sp. TB20-MNA-CIBAN-0197 | reverse complement strand
GGATACAGCACCATGGTGATCTGTTCGGCTAGATTTTTTTGTGCGACGGCTTCTGAATAACTGCCCGCATTAAATTCGGTTAAATTAAATTCATCTGTTGCTTCTGATTTCCATAATCGTAGCGTATTTACAATATTGTTTTTATAACCTGGGACAGGTACATCGTAAGGTACAGCTAATACATCTTGTGAACTCATCCATTGACGATGCTCTCGGCCGAATTTATCTGTGTAACTT
>NZ_JBEOPC010001371.1:0-237 GCF_040309765.1 Psychrobacter sp. TB20-MNA-CIBAN-0197 | reverse complement strand
GGTAGCTCTCACCATAAGGTGCAGGCTGTGCACAGGCTACTTGCGACAATCCAAGCGCACTCATTGCCGTAGCGACACTCAGTGCACCAATACGCAACGAGCGAGCTTGTAAGCATGCAGCGGTCATGTGGCTAAGACGTTTGGGCGGATGACTCATAGAAGCATCCATACCATTACATTTAGGCATGTCAAAATTGTTGCGGTGGCTGTTCTTGTGATTGGCAGCAGGCTGCTTTG
>NZ_JBEOPC010001370.1:0-237 GCF_040309765.1 Psychrobacter sp. TB20-MNA-CIBAN-0197 | reverse complement strand
GTTATGCCCTCTTTAGGTGATATCAGCCGTTTTGGTAAATTATGTCAAAACGTCGGCCGAGGATTAACACGCAATCATATTCAACTGTCACCCGTTCTTGTAACTCAGTAAGCAACTCTGTATGCAACTCTGTATGCAACTCTGAACGCCTCACTTATTTTTAGGGAAGACATATTAATACGGCTCTGAATTTACTCCTC
This sequence comes from Psychrobacter sp. TB20-MNA-CIBAN-0197, assembly GCF_040309765.1. Lineage (NCBI taxonomy): Bacteria > Pseudomonadati > Pseudomonadota > Gammaproteobacteria > Moraxellales > Moraxellaceae > Psychrobacter > Psychrobacter sp. TB20-MNA-CIBAN-0197. The sequence continues at coordinate 37 of NZ_JBEOPC010001370.1, read as the reverse complement.
TTGCTGTCAATAAGCGTAAAAGCGAACCGTCCAATTA
>NZ_JBEOPC010001369.1:0-237 GCF_040309765.1 Psychrobacter sp. TB20-MNA-CIBAN-0197 | reverse complement strand
GCCAATACTCTGGCGATCAAGGCCCTGTTAGTAGCTACAACACATTTAACTTAAGTGGCCAATACAATGTTAACGCCAGCTGGAGTGGCTATTTTGGTATCGAAAACCTGTTCAATAGCGATTACTACCCTGCCCGCGCACAATCTTACACTTACGGCGGCTATAACATCAAAGGATTAGGCACAACGGCTACCCTAGGTGCTAAATACCAGTTTTAATTAGTAATAGACTCAATAA
>NZ_JBEOPC010001368.1:0-237 GCF_040309765.1 Psychrobacter sp. TB20-MNA-CIBAN-0197 | reverse complement strand
CATTACGCGTGTTACCGTGCTTATCAATGATCGTTACTTGAGTATTTGTTTTAATCTTACCGCGTTGAATACGACCAATACCAATAACACCAACAAAGCTATTAAAATCAAGGCTTGAGATTTGCATACGGAAAGGCGCATCTGCATCCACTTGTGGTGGCTGCACAACGTCAACGATAGTTTTGAAAAGTGGTGTCATGTCATCAGCCAAGCTATCGGCTTCTAGACCAGCAACAC
>NZ_JBEOPC010001367.1:0-237 GCF_040309765.1 Psychrobacter sp. TB20-MNA-CIBAN-0197 | reverse complement strand
GAATACGCCCCGGCGGCACCGCCGCCGGGGCGCCTTCGTCATGCCTGCCGAGGGCTGCCGAAGTGCCGCGTGACGATCGCGTCGAGCCGGCGGGTGAGCAGGCTCGCAAGCGCCAGCGCATCCCGCTCGGCGTCGAACGGATCGCGCTGGCAGGCTGAGACGATCGCATCGCACAGCCAGTAGCTGGTCGCCGGATCGGCCAGCATCGCGATGACCTCGGCCACATCGCTCATCGGC
>NZ_JBEOPC010001366.1:0-237 GCF_040309765.1 Psychrobacter sp. TB20-MNA-CIBAN-0197 | reverse complement strand
GAACCATTTTCCTCGCCATGAAGGGAAGGCGCGGGACGGGCGATGTCGTCTGGGCCATCGTCGGAATCCTGCCATTCGGCAAGCTCGGCAAGCTCTTCCAGAAGGGCAAGAGACTCACCGGACTGACCGAATTCTTCACCGGGCCGTTCGTGGATACCGTCACGCCGTTCCGCAGAATGCGTGCGTTGTCCGGTCTGGCCGACAATGCCGCGGGTTTCCGGGCAGGGGGCATGAGCC
>NZ_JBEOPC010001365.1:0-237 GCF_040309765.1 Psychrobacter sp. TB20-MNA-CIBAN-0197 | reverse complement strand
GAGGTATATAACCTCGCAAATAAGGGCGGGCAATTTATATTTAATAAGCAATTTGGTCTACGAGTAGGACTTGGACAAACACCTATTAATTTTAAAACTGCACCGCAAGTAGTAAGCGCACAATTTGAATTAGTACCACCAGATTTTGTTATTGCACGAAAAAGCAAAAAGTATGGTTGGAAAGTGGCTGATAAGCTATTTGACTATAAAGGCAATTTTAGGAAGGCAAATCAGTTA
>NZ_JBEOPC010001364.1:0-237 GCF_040309765.1 Psychrobacter sp. TB20-MNA-CIBAN-0197 | reverse complement strand
GCCGAATGCTGAGCGATGATGTAGTGCAACTTAGTTACCAAGCTGCTTTTAGGCGCTCTGCTCGCGCTGAGTTTAATTATTCATTGCGTATGTCGCTTTGGCGTAAAAGTAATGAACAATGGAAAATGGTGTTTCACCAAGGAACGCCTTGTGCGCCGTTTTCAATTTCGATGGATGATGATTAAAAATCATATAACCGTTAAAATAACCTTATTAAACATTTGATTGGGCAATAAC
>NZ_JBEOPC010001363.1:0-237 GCF_040309765.1 Psychrobacter sp. TB20-MNA-CIBAN-0197 | reverse complement strand
ATAGACGTATATTGAAGATTTCACTAGAGAATAAAACCAATCAGGCTCTCTTATTGGTTCGGTACCCTAGTGAGGACTTGAATATCAAGCTGCAAGCTATTGATGTCAGTAGTCAAAATACTCATAGCAGCTCAGTGTACATAGCAGTGTACCTTTCAAGATGAAATGGCGGCATATCCATCTTTTTAATTAGTCGCTGTACCTATTAAATATAAGGTCGCCTTTAAACCACCATAT
>NZ_JBEOPC010001362.1:0-237 GCF_040309765.1 Psychrobacter sp. TB20-MNA-CIBAN-0197 | reverse complement strand
CGCAAAAGAAGTATTAAAATCTGTATTAGATGCAGAAACACGCATACTTAAAGATCCAGCTTACAATGTATCTGTAAATGAGTTAGGCGATTCAAGTGTTAACTTTATTGTTCGTCCTTGGGTTAACGCTGCTGATTATTGGCCTACTTACTGGTCATTAATGGAAAATATTAAAATCGCATTAGATGATGCAGATATTACTATCCCATTTCCACAAATGGATGTTCACTTTCACAA
>NZ_JBEOPC010001361.1:0-237 GCF_040309765.1 Psychrobacter sp. TB20-MNA-CIBAN-0197 | reverse complement strand
AGGATGGCCTGAGCATCTGCCGCAAGGTGCGCAGCCAGTACGACGGGCCGATCCTGATGCTCACCGCGCGCACCGATGACGCTGATCAGATCCACGGCCTCGACCTCGGTGCCGACGACTATGTGTGCAAACCGGTGCGTCCGCGCTTGTTGCTGGCGCGGATCCAGGCGTTGCTGCGCCGCAGTGACACACCGGAGCCGGCCGCGGAAAAATCCCGGCGTTTGCAATTCGGTCCAC
>NZ_JBEOPC010001360.1:0-237 GCF_040309765.1 Psychrobacter sp. TB20-MNA-CIBAN-0197 | reverse complement strand
AAAACGCACTGACGGCGGTTCCAGCAAACGCCCCGACTTGTTCGGGGCGTTTGCTTTTGTGCTCACAGCAGACGAAAAAAGGCGTTTCAGCCCATCAGCGCCATCATCTGGCGCACGCCCAACACGTTAATTGCTCTTTTCAGGTTGTAGGCGTTCACCGCCAAGGCCATTTCAGCTCTCGCGCCTTCAAGCTGTCGCAGCAAGAATCGAGCGTTACCAAATAACCACTGTTTAAGG
>NZ_JBEOPC010001359.1:0-237 GCF_040309765.1 Psychrobacter sp. TB20-MNA-CIBAN-0197 | reverse complement strand
GTGTGGCGTACAGCTATTTTTATCCGCGACTTTTTAATACCTTTCACCGGTTACGATATGTTAAAAGGTAGGTAGCTAATAGCTTTCACGTTGTCACGTACGTAAATCCCAATATCTTCTCGACTACCTTATAAAAAATAAGATTTAAGAAGTTAACTACAAACTTTGCATGTTGAGGTCTTGGCTATATTTTTAGTAACTAAACTCTAGTTAGTTAGGCTCTCAAAAATACTAAAA
>NZ_JBEOPC010001358.1:0-237 GCF_040309765.1 Psychrobacter sp. TB20-MNA-CIBAN-0197 | reverse complement strand
ATAGTCTAACCCTCGGGAGGACGTTTACCACGGAGTGATTCATGACTGGGGTGAAGTCGTAACAAGGTAGCCCTAGGGGAACCTGGGGCTGGATCACCTCCTTATACGATTTAGAACTTATTTGTTCGTAGTGTCCACACAGATGATTGTTAATTAGTGCTTGTCCTTCGGGATAACTAATTAATATGCTCTTTAAAAATTTGGAAAAGCTGATAATAAAATTCGTATGAATAACAT
>NZ_JBEOPC010001357.1:0-237 GCF_040309765.1 Psychrobacter sp. TB20-MNA-CIBAN-0197 | reverse complement strand
CACAAAAACAAATTAAGAGCCTAAAGCTGCAACTTAAAAATCTTGAATTTAATTTGTTTACCCGCATGCGCGAAGACCTCTCGTTAAAAGAAGTAGAAGAAATATCGCGCATTTTAAACCCTGATATTCTCTCGTTTGCAACCACCACTAATGGCGATATAACCATTGATGACGAAGACGCGTTTGGGGAATTTTTATCGCTATTAAGTGAAAACGTTAAAGGCGGCGTCTTAACGC
>NZ_JBEOPC010001356.1:0-237 GCF_040309765.1 Psychrobacter sp. TB20-MNA-CIBAN-0197 | reverse complement strand
CAGATGATCAGGTGTTCGGTGTTGACCATGGACAGCGCTCAAGGGCAGGGCGGACCTGTTCACTATAGAAGGCTGGCGCGGATGGGCAACCTCGATGCTGGATGTTTGGGTTTTGTTTTTTTGATGTTATAAGGTAACGCGAAATTTGCGGACGGCGTTGTGGCTGTCCGGTGTTATTCCTCTCGATTGCGAAAGCCCCATGACTCCTGTGCTTCCCCGTTCTGCCCCATTGACGAC
>NZ_JBEOPC010001355.1:0-238 GCF_040309765.1 Psychrobacter sp. TB20-MNA-CIBAN-0197 | reverse complement strand
CTCACGTATAGTCTCTGCCATACGCTCAATACTAGCAACATCATTATGCAATAAATATACCTGCCCGCCGCGTAGCAACTCACGCAAAATAGCCTCTTTCATTAAAGCTTCTGTCTTTTGCATCACAAAGGTTTTAATGGCCAAACGACGTGCAGGTGGGGTGGCAATAATCGACATATCACGCATTCCAGAGAGCGCCATGTTGAGCGTTCTAGGTATCGGTGTTGCTGTCATAGAC
>NZ_JBEOPC010001354.1:0-238 GCF_040309765.1 Psychrobacter sp. TB20-MNA-CIBAN-0197 | reverse complement strand
ATAACGAGCAGCAAGTAAATGCTTTTGCCGAGCAATTGCCTATGATGCAAATAGAAGCCGATTATGGTGCTTTGAAATCTAAGTTTGGTATTCGACGTACTCATCCACAGTTTTGGCAATACAGCGATATATTGCACGATACAGATAAAAAGTATCGTGGGATAGAATATGGAATGTTCGATTATAATCGATTAGAGAATCGCTAATATAATTTTACTACTATGGCCCAGCTTGATGC
>NZ_JBEOPC010001353.1:0-238 GCF_040309765.1 Psychrobacter sp. TB20-MNA-CIBAN-0197 | reverse complement strand
CCTCGAACAACTGCTGCACAAGCAGGCGTTCCTGGCGTTCGATCCACAGGGCTCGGGCATTCACGGGCAGATCTACCGCGTCGCCCAGGGCGATGCCGGCAAGCGCCTGACCCGCTACAAAGTCTCGATCGTGCCGCAACTGCAATACCTGCATCACCGCACCAACCAGCGTATCTACCAGCAGATGTCGGCGCCGAAAATCATCGCGCTGATCCTCGAAGAGCACGGCATCAAGAGC
>NZ_JBEOPC010001352.1:0-238 GCF_040309765.1 Psychrobacter sp. TB20-MNA-CIBAN-0197 | reverse complement strand
CGTCGGCATTTGATGCCGTGCTCTTCTTTGATGCGTCTCACCATGTATAGGCTAATGTCATGGCCTCGCTCACTTAGATGCGCATGCAGACGCTCATATCCATAGCGCTCCTTTGTTTCACTGTGCGCGGCTTTAACCAGCAGCTCAGACTGGTTGCGATGTATCTGTTGCTCGCTGATATCACGACTCAGCCAGTCGTAGTAGCTAGAATGCTTAACCTTTAGTACACGGCACATAG
>NZ_JBEOPC010001351.1:0-238 GCF_040309765.1 Psychrobacter sp. TB20-MNA-CIBAN-0197 | reverse complement strand
ACGCTCACGACTGCCCAGCCATTTTGGGCGCAGACCGTATGACAAAACTCATGGTGCGTGTCGATATCACCAATACAAAATCCGCCGCCATGAAAAAACAGCATGGCGACTTCATCCGCACTTTTTCCCTCATTATTCTGCTTCGTCTGCTGGTAGCAGCGCACGGTCATGTCACCACCGTCAGCGTTGGCAATGGTTCTATCTTGCCAGCTGACGGCGTTCTCTGAATTTCCTGAGA
>NZ_JBEOPC010001350.1:0-238 GCF_040309765.1 Psychrobacter sp. TB20-MNA-CIBAN-0197 | reverse complement strand
GACCATGGCTCACCTCTTGCTCTTGATCGCAGTGCCGAGCACTTGCAGATAGGAAACGAGGGCGTCCATTTCGGTCTTGCCCTTGAGGCTGGCGACCGCGCCGCTGATGTCGTCGTCGGTGTACGGCACGCCGAGGGTGCGCATGGTTTTCAGCTTGGTTTCGGTGTGGCTGCTGTCGACCGCTTGGGTGACCAGCCACGGATAGGCCGGCATCTTTGATTCCGGCACAACGTTGCGC
>NZ_JBEOPC010001349.1:0-238 GCF_040309765.1 Psychrobacter sp. TB20-MNA-CIBAN-0197 | reverse complement strand
GAATACATCAAGGGCGATATGGAGCACTACGGCATTCCCGGCGGCCCGGTGCATGACGCCACCGTTGTGGCGTATCTGCTCAAGCCTGAGTTGTTTACCGGTCGGGCGGTCAACGTCGTGGTGGATAGTCGTGAAGGACCGACATTCGGCCAGACCATCGTTGACTGGTATGACGGTTTGAAAGCACCGAAGAATGCGTTCTGGGTCGAAAATGGCGACGCCCAGGGGTTCTTTGATC
>NZ_JBEOPC010001348.1:0-238 GCF_040309765.1 Psychrobacter sp. TB20-MNA-CIBAN-0197 | reverse complement strand
GGTTTTGACTATATGGATCGCAAATATTTACTCGCCATAATTGAAAAATTTATGGGCGGCCCTGTCGGGCTCGACAATGTAGCGGCTGCTATTGGTGAAGAGCGTGAAACAATTGAAGATGTGATAGAACCATTTTTGATCCAGCAAGGATTTATTCAGCGCACTCCACGCGGGCGAATAGTCTCTGATAGCGCATACCATCATTTCGGTTTACTTCCTAAAAAAGACTAGCCTATAC
>NZ_JBEOPC010001347.1:0-238 GCF_040309765.1 Psychrobacter sp. TB20-MNA-CIBAN-0197 | reverse complement strand
AGCTAGGATCGACACTATTGACATCAACCGTACCATGCGATTTTTTAAGTTTTTCAGCTTCTATCATTGATATGCCAACATCTGCTGAAATATCCATCGTCACTTCATGGCTGCCTGTGGCGATACAATGTGTAAAGATCAGCTTGTTTTCTTTGTAGACACAAATACTGGTCGTACTCGCGCCAATATCGACCAAGCACACACCCTGCTGACGCTCGTCGCTCATCAGGCTATATTC
>NZ_JBEOPC010001346.1:0-238 GCF_040309765.1 Psychrobacter sp. TB20-MNA-CIBAN-0197 | reverse complement strand
CCTCCATCTATTTTTTCTGTTCCAATATATAGTTCAGGCTCTTTTATATTTACAATAACGTTTAAAAAATATTGAATAGCACCTAAACCAAAACCGATAGGAACGACGAGCTGTATGATCCATGCTGGCAACTCAAGAGCTGAAGTTACTCTTCCTAACATTCTAGTATGCTGAATATATTCATATGCGATGTAACAGACGTATAAATAAGTGATGCAAGTTGCAATCGATATGATAA
>NZ_JBEOPC010001345.1:0-238 GCF_040309765.1 Psychrobacter sp. TB20-MNA-CIBAN-0197 | reverse complement strand
GCCCAGGCCCGAGGCCTTGATGCCGCCGAACGGCGCGACTTCGTTGGAGATCAGCCCGGTGTTGACGCCGACCATGCCGTACTCCAGCGCTTCGGCGACACGGAACACACGGCCGAGGTCACGAGCGTAGAAGTAAGAAGCCAGACCGAATTCGGTGTCGTTGGATATGGCGATCACTTCGGCTTCGTCTTTGAAGCGGAACAGCGGCGCCAGCGGACCAAAGGTTTCTTCCTTGGCC
>NZ_JBEOPC010001344.1:0-238 GCF_040309765.1 Psychrobacter sp. TB20-MNA-CIBAN-0197 | reverse complement strand
CTTACAGCCTGCTCACCAAACTCTAAAAACAGTGCAAGCTTATACTGTAAATGTGCTGGGCAACGCTGAGTTAAATCGGCTAAATTTTGTTTGTCGGCGGCTAAAATCAAATCGAATTCAGTAAAATCACTACTGCGCACTTTGCGCGAATAAATCCCTTTGAAGCTATAACCTCGTTTTTCGCCCGCCTGCATAGAGCGGCTATCTGGTGAATTGCCTTCGTGATGACCTATAGTAC
>NZ_JBEOPC010001343.1:0-238 GCF_040309765.1 Psychrobacter sp. TB20-MNA-CIBAN-0197 | reverse complement strand
CCATGGCGGCGCGCCTGCAGACGGATCTGCCCGTCGCGGGCAGTGTGCCGCAGGGCGTGGTCGATCAAGTTGTCGAGGACGCGATCAAGTTGCGCCTGATCAGCCTGCAACCTCGGCAGCGGGCCTTGAATCTCGACGTTCAGCGCAACACCTTTGGCCGCAGCCACGTCGGCAAAGCGCAGTTGCGCCTGCTCCAGCAGGTCCTCAATGGAACATGGCGCCAGGGTGAGTTTCTGTA
>NZ_JBEOPC010001342.1:0-238 GCF_040309765.1 Psychrobacter sp. TB20-MNA-CIBAN-0197 | reverse complement strand
CCAGAGCCCGGCGCTGCTCAAGCCGATGCTGCAATACGGCTTGCACCTCGGCCAACAGGCGGAAATGGTCACCGACAGCTTGCGCGCGCTGTTCCTCGAAGCGTGCGGTTACGAGACCAAAGTCTTCGAATTCATTTCGCTGGAACACACCAACAAGAACAAGATGATTCTCGCGGTGAAACGCGCCGAGCCGGTTGATCCGACGCAGTTGTTGGCGAAGATCACAGAGCTCAAGGCG
>NZ_JBEOPC010001341.1:0-238 GCF_040309765.1 Psychrobacter sp. TB20-MNA-CIBAN-0197 | reverse complement strand
CTCTAGCGCTGTCCCCTTTCAGAGCTGTCCGTCCCATGCGCCACGCCGTTCGTTCGTCTCGCTTCGTTTCGCTGTGCCTGCTGAGCCTGTTCCCCTTTTTCACTGAATCCGCCCACGCCAGTGCAGAGCGCGAACTGGTGGCCGCCATCAATGATTACCGCGCCCATCCGCAACGCTGCGACCGCCGCCCTGCGCAGCGTCTGGCGCCTTTGGCTTTGAAATCGAATCTGGCCTTGCC
>NZ_JBEOPC010001340.1:0-238 GCF_040309765.1 Psychrobacter sp. TB20-MNA-CIBAN-0197 | reverse complement strand
AGGCAATAGCATGGTGGCAACGCCAAAGGCACTATCGCTGCAACAACCTATTGACGAGATATTAAAGCAGTTGGAAGTATTATTAGAGCCGGAGGTATTTACGCCGCAAACCTATAAAGGCGTCTTTACGATTAGCGCGACCGACTATGCGACGCAGGCATTATTGCCGCAATTGTTTCATATAACGCGCCGTGAAGCGCCTGATTTAAAATTGATCGTGCGCGACTTCGCCTTGGAC
>NZ_JBEOPC010001339.1:0-238 GCF_040309765.1 Psychrobacter sp. TB20-MNA-CIBAN-0197 | reverse complement strand
CGGTGGTGCGTTTGTTTTTACGCGGGGTCGGCTCGGCGGGCTCGTCCATGATCGGCGCTGTCGCTGTTGGCGCGGGCTCGATCTGCAACTCGGCCATTGGCGGCGTGGCAACCACAGCGGCTGGCGCCGAAGGATCGAGCAGACGCCCCATCAACGCGACGTAGGCTTCAATGTCAGCAGGTTGCGGCGCATTGGCCGGCGTGGCGATGCGCATCAGCAGGTCGGTGCCCTGCAACAA
>NZ_JBEOPC010001338.1:0-239 GCF_040309765.1 Psychrobacter sp. TB20-MNA-CIBAN-0197 | reverse complement strand
CATTGCTTCTGATGTACTTAATACTAAATTTGCTTCTTTAAGCAAGTTAGCAATTAAAATAGTATCTTCTGCAATAGTGATTGTTAGCTCTGGGATTTCATCTGGTAACGCTTTTTTCTGAAAACGCTGAATAAAATCATCATGTGCACCTTGTGCATCAGCTTCACTATGAAAACGAGCAATTAGCTCTTTAGCTAGTTCAATTTTAATATCGCGCGGATTCGTACCTTGATCAACAC
>NZ_JBEOPC010001337.1:0-239 GCF_040309765.1 Psychrobacter sp. TB20-MNA-CIBAN-0197 | reverse complement strand
GTGCTCACCTATTAGGGTGTGTTTTGCAGCATCATGCGCAAAAAACTCGTCGCCTAAATTAGTAACGTGTATAAGCCCATCAATTTGTAAATCATCTAAACGAATAAACAAACCAAAGTTAGTGACCGATGAAATAACACCATCAAACTCTTCACCTACATGGTCTTGCATAAACTCACATTTAAGCCAATCAGCTACTTCGCGAGTTGCATCATCGGCGCGGCGCTCTGTTGTAGAAC
>NZ_JBEOPC010001336.1:0-239 GCF_040309765.1 Psychrobacter sp. TB20-MNA-CIBAN-0197 | reverse complement strand
AAGCAATTGCAGGTTTAGTGCTCTTTTGTATCAAAATAATACTATTAGTACTCTAACTATTATTGTTCTAATGGTTTTTTGACATTTTATTCATTTATTGCTGTAAACAAATCATTACTATTATTAAATTTAAAAATTAAATTCTCAAGCTACTGTTTTAAATAAAATTTAATAAATAAAAACCACATCTTCTTTGTCCTATTAATTGCTCTTTTATTAATGATTAATCTACATTTTGG
>NZ_JBEOPC010001335.1:0-239 GCF_040309765.1 Psychrobacter sp. TB20-MNA-CIBAN-0197 | reverse complement strand
CCATAATACTGTCCTCAAATGCTTGTTTTATTTGTTATGACTCGAATGCTTGCTTTATTTGTTATGAATAGTCACTTGCGATAATAAGCTGATATTAATTTAAGTCATTGATATAAATAATAAAAAATAAATTCAATCTGACTTTATCATCGTAGGTTTATATAAGTTTACATAATGACTGCATTTTATTTTATCAATTACCTTGCAAAACAATCCAATCTAAATGATAATTATTATCG
>NZ_JBEOPC010001334.1:0-239 GCF_040309765.1 Psychrobacter sp. TB20-MNA-CIBAN-0197 | reverse complement strand
CACCAGCAGGCTGGCCAGCACCAGCGTTATCAACAACGTCGGCCAGCGCGGCAGAAGTTTTTTCAGGGTCACGCCGACGATTACCGTGGCGACGCCGAGCATCAGTGAAGGCTTATCCACAGCCCCCAGATGTCGCAGCAGATCCATCAGGCTGGCGAGCGCTGTGGTGTTGGCCGGCAATTCCAGCCCGAGCAGATTGGGCAATTGCCCGATGGCGATCACCACGGCGGCACCGAGGG
>NZ_JBEOPC010001333.1:0-239 GCF_040309765.1 Psychrobacter sp. TB20-MNA-CIBAN-0197 | reverse complement strand
GCGTTGAACTGGCAACTGACCCAGCGTGGCGGGCGCTTGCTGGAAACCACGTTCAGTTCGCCGGACTATCGACTGCACGCCCTCGCCGGCGGCCCGCCATTGCGGCCGGGGATGGTGCGGGTCAAGGACGCCGGCGTGGCGATTGCCGTGGAGGTCTGGGAATTGCCGAGCAGCGAGCTGGGCTCGTTTCTCACCGGGATTCCGGCGCCGCTCGGGTTGGGCAAGGTGCAATTGGCGGA
>NZ_JBEOPC010001332.1:0-239 GCF_040309765.1 Psychrobacter sp. TB20-MNA-CIBAN-0197 | reverse complement strand
AGCCTGCACAAACCCGGCGAAACCCTCGGCTACATCAGCGCCGAAGCCGCGCGCCACACCGGCATTCCCGAAGGCCTGCCGCTGATTGCCGCAGGCGCAGACAAGGCCTGCGAAGTGATCGGCTCCGGCGTGGTCGATGCGCGCACCGTGTGCCTGTCCTACGGCACCACCGCGACGATCACCAGCACCCGCTCGCGCTACCTGGAAATCGTCCCGCTGATCCCGCCGTACCCCTCGGC
>NZ_JBEOPC010001331.1:0-239 GCF_040309765.1 Psychrobacter sp. TB20-MNA-CIBAN-0197 | reverse complement strand
ACGCCACACTTATCATGCCTTTATCAAGGATGAAGGCTACAATGTCATCAAGCCCTTCGCCTGTTTTCATGTTACTAAAGACTACCGGCTTATCGCCGCGCATTTTTTTCGCATCATGTGCCATAACCTCAAGCGATGCGCCTACTAAAGGGGCAAGATCGGTTTTATTAATAATAAGTAAGTCAGATTTCATGATGCCAGGTCCACCTTTACGAGGGATTTTATCGCCTGCTGAAACA
>NZ_JBEOPC010001330.1:0-239 GCF_040309765.1 Psychrobacter sp. TB20-MNA-CIBAN-0197 | reverse complement strand
GCCAACGGTCATCCAAACCAATTCCGTCGTGAGCATTACACGGCAGATTTGCAAGCCCAGTTTGGTGATAAGAGCAAAGAAGAATTAGTAGAGTTACAACAAGTAGTGTCTATTGCTGGACGTATTTTAGCAAAGCGCGGACCTTTTTTTGTAATTCAAGACATGAAAGGCCGCGTACAATCATATGCGTCTAAAGATGTGCAAAAAGATTTAAAAGAAAAATATGGCCAACTAGATAC
>NZ_JBEOPC010001329.1:0-239 GCF_040309765.1 Psychrobacter sp. TB20-MNA-CIBAN-0197 | reverse complement strand
CAAGAGAAGTTGTTAATTGCTGCTCATCTATTAATGATACACCTTCTATATAACTCTCTACATTGGGCATTCAAACTCCTACAACAGTATTAAATATGCCTCATTAAAATGAGATGCAACAAATGATTAACTTATTGTAGTTGATTATTTTGAATGCGTTGAATAATTTGCATTATAAATAGACTTCAAATTAGGGTTTTACCTTATTATAGTCAGCAGGTTATGAATCAATTTTAAAA
>NZ_JBEOPC010001328.1:0-239 GCF_040309765.1 Psychrobacter sp. TB20-MNA-CIBAN-0197 | reverse complement strand
AGCTTGAAGGCCACGCTCAAGGATGGTCGCGTACTCGAAGCCGACTGCGTGTTCTACGCCACCGGCCGGCGTCCGATGCTGGACAATCTCGGCCTGGAAAACACCGATGTGCAACTGGACGACAAGGGCTTTATCAAAGTCGACGACCAGTATCAAACCACCGAGCCGTCGATTCTGGCGCTGGGCGACGTCATTGGTCGCGTGCAATTGACACCAGTCGCGCTAGCCGAAGGCATGGC
>NZ_JBEOPC010001327.1:0-239 GCF_040309765.1 Psychrobacter sp. TB20-MNA-CIBAN-0197 | reverse complement strand
ACCGTTAAGTGAGACGCAGCAGCGCACGTTATTATTGTACTTAGACCAGCTTTTATTGTGGAATAAAGCGTATAATCTGACCGCTATCACCGATCCAGAAGAGGCGCTGATTAAGCATGTGATTGATTGCTTGGCTATTATAACGCATTTGCCGTCAGGCTCGCTGCTGGATATCGGCACAGGGGCTGGCTTGCCCGCCGTAATAATTGCGATTTGTCAGCCTGAGCGGCAGTGTACGG
>NZ_JBEOPC010001326.1:0-239 GCF_040309765.1 Psychrobacter sp. TB20-MNA-CIBAN-0197 | reverse complement strand
CGACTTATCAGCGACACGTTATTTTAATACTGTCAATGTCGAGTCTATTTTGCCACCCAATGACAGCAGTGAAAACAGTACCTTAGCGTTCGATAATGCGCCTGGCAATGCGGCTGGTAATACTGGCAACGACGATGTTGACAGTGAGGTCAATGCTTCAGAAATTATTGATGATGTAGCCGCAGCAAATAATGGGGCAGAAAGTAGCAGTAATACGAATGGCACTGTTCAAAATGGTA
>NZ_JBEOPC010001325.1:0-239 GCF_040309765.1 Psychrobacter sp. TB20-MNA-CIBAN-0197 | reverse complement strand
ACTGTGTTTACATTAAATAATGGGTCAACGGTTGGCGCTAATGGGTTATTAGCTTGTGCAATAAATGCAGGGGCTACAATAGAGCCTAATGAATGACCAATGTAAGTTACATCTTGCGCATTAATCGTTGCATCATTAATAAAGTTTAGACCTAAACGTAAACCCAATAAATCAGCCGCTGATTGACGTAAGCTATCACGCGCAACAAGTAATGAACTTAAGTTCATGTAACTAAGCAC
>NZ_JBEOPC010001324.1:0-239 GCF_040309765.1 Psychrobacter sp. TB20-MNA-CIBAN-0197 | reverse complement strand
CACCATAGCATCGGTTCAATACAGTTGTTCTAGCAGTAGTAGCAATAGCGTCATCTACAGCAATATCGTAGTAGTCAAGCGTTAATGAAAATTCATCTGTTACTTGCCAAATAGCGCCAACGCTAAATGAATCAGATGTTTCTTCTTTTACATCTTCATTACCACCAATATAACCACCAGTGCTCTGACGTTCAATAGTTGTCAAATTGAATGCGCCTTCAGCAGCAACTCTATTAGCC
>NZ_JBEOPC010001323.1:0-239 GCF_040309765.1 Psychrobacter sp. TB20-MNA-CIBAN-0197 | reverse complement strand
ACCTAAAGCATTGGCGGTCGATGATGAGCCAGCTTACATGACTGAGTTTCGTCAAGCCATGCTGGCGCGCGGTCTAGCGACGCGTACTCGTAATGCGTACGTCCGTGACCTACGCTCTTGTGAGCTGACCAATTCTATCGCCCTGACACGTTGGCATCCTGATGATGTGCTGCATTGTCTGTCGCTCCTTGCTCAAGATGGCAATACTCCACGTACCCAAGCACGCATGCTCTCAAGCT
>NZ_JBEOPC010001322.1:0-239 GCF_040309765.1 Psychrobacter sp. TB20-MNA-CIBAN-0197 | reverse complement strand
ATGATATACAACGTATTAGGGCTATTTTTAGAAAGCAGCTCAAGCTCAATTAGTATCTCTTCAGATAATTGCCTACCGCCATCAAGCACCCATAAACAAGGTCCGCACTGCTGTTGCTCAAGCAGCTGGTAATAGTTTTCAGGTAAACTTAAATTATGATCAACTAAAGGGGAATTAAAGCTTTGCTCTAATAAATCGCTCATTAGCTGAGCGTCAGTCATTTGTGCACTTACTTGCAC
>NZ_JBEOPC010001321.1:0-239 GCF_040309765.1 Psychrobacter sp. TB20-MNA-CIBAN-0197 | reverse complement strand
AGTTTAGCGATCCGGTAAAAGGTGACTATGTTATTGAGCTAAATGGCCGTAGCTATTTTTTCACTCGTAATAACGCCAGTATCGTAATGAACTTTAACGAAGAAGGTATTGAGACGATTGCAATTGATGGGGTAACAAAAAATATGGGCACTAAAAATTAGTCCCCATATTTTAATTTCTTTAAGTCAATTACACTTTTACTGTTTTTCGATTAATCCCGTAATCACGTAACTTATTAG
>NZ_JBEOPC010001320.1:0-239 GCF_040309765.1 Psychrobacter sp. TB20-MNA-CIBAN-0197 | reverse complement strand
AATGCCGCCGGTGCAGAACATCGCGACCTTCTTGTGCACGGCCGGGTCGAAGTGTTCTTTGATGTAGTCGGGAAACTCGCGAAAACTGGTGGTTTTCGGATCGATGGCGCCTTCGAAGGTGCCGATCGACACTTCGTAATCGTTGCGCGTGTCGATCAGCAGCACTTCCGGGTCGCTGATCAGCGCGTTCCAGTCCTGCGGTTCGACGTAGGTGCCAACCTTCTTGTTCGGGTCAACGC
>NZ_JBEOPC010001319.1:0-239 GCF_040309765.1 Psychrobacter sp. TB20-MNA-CIBAN-0197 | reverse complement strand
GAAGTAGACTGTCCATGATGCCTCAATATATTTATCACTGCTAACTCTGCCGATTTAGCCATGTTGTCGATTATTTTACTAGGTAACGTTGTGAGCTTGGCTCAAAGAACGCATCAAAGCTCACCAACTCTTGGGCAGGATAAACTTTGAGCAAAGCCTCGATAGAAAAACACAGCTGATTGACATCTACCGCGCCAATATCTAGCGATACTCTGACATTCTGCAGACGACTGTCTTGC
>NZ_JBEOPC010001318.1:0-240 GCF_040309765.1 Psychrobacter sp. TB20-MNA-CIBAN-0197 | reverse complement strand
CTTCTATTGGGTAGCCCGTTTCATCCATTGCAATAAAGCTGATAACACAATGGTTTGTTTCAACCATATTTTGCGTTTTTGGATCGCCACCCCTAACTTGAATAAATATTTGCATGCTACTTCTACCCGTATGGGCAATTTTAGCTTCTACTTCGACTATTTGACCCACTAAAATAGGGCGTCTAAATTTAACACCCGCAACCGAAACAGTTACGCAGTAATGACCACTCCAACCTGCAG
>NZ_JBEOPC010001317.1:0-240 GCF_040309765.1 Psychrobacter sp. TB20-MNA-CIBAN-0197 | reverse complement strand
CGTATAAGTCACTGGCTGGCAGCTTTTCAAGCTTTGCAATTATTGAGTCTACTTCGCCGGTGGTAATATTATTTTTAGCGTAGCGCTTGGTTAAAAAAGCACGGAGGTCGTCTTTAATTAATACATCGCTATGGTTGCGGTTGAGCTCACCACCGAGTAAATGCGGGTAGCCTTGCTCGCCTAATAACTCAACCACCGCTTGTTCTAATTTGGCTTCAGTAAATTTCATCTATTTAGCAC
>NZ_JBEOPC010001316.1:0-240 GCF_040309765.1 Psychrobacter sp. TB20-MNA-CIBAN-0197 | reverse complement strand
AGATGGAAGTTCGTGACCTGCTGTCGACCTACGACTTCCCAGGTGACGACACTCCGATCATCATCGGTTCGGCTCGTATGGCGCTGGAAGGCAAAGACGACAACGAAATGGGCACCACTGCCGTTCGTAAACTGGTTGAAACTCTGGATACCTACATCCCAGAACCAGTTCGTATGATCGACAAGCCATTCCTGATGCCAATCGAAGACGTGTTCTCGATCTCGGGTCGCGGTACTGTTG
>NZ_JBEOPC010001315.1:0-240 GCF_040309765.1 Psychrobacter sp. TB20-MNA-CIBAN-0197 | reverse complement strand
ATGTTATAGTAAGCAACTATTATTTTTTGTATCTATCGCAAGTGGTTTCTTGTTAAGCGTGGTTATTGCTAGGTGGCTATCTTCTTTATAGCTATAAAATCCTGCAAACACGGTAACCGCTTTAACGCGCAACATGACGCGCCTATAGGCAAAACAATTTGCTATTATTCGATAAAAAGTGATATCTCTATGATAAATATCTCCCCTTTGATTACCCGCTGTTTGTCTCCGCTTTTACTC
>NZ_JBEOPC010001314.1:0-240 GCF_040309765.1 Psychrobacter sp. TB20-MNA-CIBAN-0197 | reverse complement strand
GAATTGGTGCTCGAGAGAAAGACAAAATGCCCGCCGATGCGCTGCTGTCGGCACTTGCGGACTGGCTCCGCAAGCGTTCCTGACTCAATGGCCAGGAAATTGCTTTATCCACAGGCACAACTCCAAGTCAGTCGAGCCTGTCATGTCCATCGCCCCTTCCCCACCGCGCCTGCAACTGCGCCAGATCAGCAAACGCTATCCCGGTTGTCTGGCCAACGACGCCATCGACCTGAGCATCGC
>NZ_JBEOPC010001313.1:0-240 GCF_040309765.1 Psychrobacter sp. TB20-MNA-CIBAN-0197 | reverse complement strand
AACTCAATGCGCTGCCACAACTGGTACGACTGAACCTGAGCCATAACCCGCTGGGGCGACTCGATGCCACGGCTTTGAGCGGGCTCGAGGCCTTGAATCTGAGATCGACGGATTTGCTGGCCTGGCCCACCGGGGCGGAAACTCTGCCACGGCTGTCATGGCTCGATTTACGAGACAACCGGATCGCGTGCCTGTCGCCGCAAGCGCTGGCGCATCCTGACGCATTGATGAGGACGAATC
>NZ_JBEOPC010001312.1:0-240 GCF_040309765.1 Psychrobacter sp. TB20-MNA-CIBAN-0197 | reverse complement strand
GCCTTGATCTGCTTGGCCAGAAAACTGTTCGACGGCACGACGATGTCATAGCCGGATTTGCCTGCGAGCAGGCGCGCTTCAAGGGTTTCGTTGCTGTCGAAGACGTCGTAGGTCACGCGAATGCCGGTCTCGTCTTCGAACTTTTTCACGGTGTCCGGCGCGATGTAATCGGACCAGTTGTAAACACGCAGCACCTTGTCGTTGGCCTGGGCGCCCATGACCATTGCGCCCATTAAGGAC
>NZ_JBEOPC010001311.1:0-240 GCF_040309765.1 Psychrobacter sp. TB20-MNA-CIBAN-0197 | reverse complement strand
CCGCCAAAGCGGGGAAACCAATTTAGTAGCACGACTGTCTAACTAAATTTTTTTTTTGCTACAGCGTTTTGCCGTTCACCCCCGCCAAAGCGGGGAACACAACTTAGTAGCACAACAGGCTAACTAATTTTTTATAAACTAATTGTATATTTTTATTTATCTCCATTTACTGAGGAGACTGCAGAGGAATAGCATTGCTACCCTCCTATGTTTCGAACTTTAAATGCTCCTGTTTTATAA
>NZ_JBEOPC010001310.1:0-240 GCF_040309765.1 Psychrobacter sp. TB20-MNA-CIBAN-0197 | reverse complement strand
ATCATGGACTTATCCTTATGAGTGTTACTGTATTCAACCCCCGCATTAATGACGCTGCCGTTGCTAAGACGACTGTCACCGCGCCTGCTGTCACTGCACTCAATGAGACAAGTTCAGCCCAAGCGCCTGTCAATAAAGCGCCGACTAAAAAGGTGTTTGTCACCACGCAGGGCTGTCAGATGAATGTCTATGACTCTGGCAAAATGCTCGACGTGCTAGGTGATTCACACGGTATGGAAG
>NZ_JBEOPC010001309.1:0-240 GCF_040309765.1 Psychrobacter sp. TB20-MNA-CIBAN-0197 | reverse complement strand
ATGCAAAAGTACCAAAACCGTTTATTTGAACTTGATCCCCTTCTGCTAGCGACTTAGTAATTACTTTTTGTAAACTGGTAAGTGCTGCTTGTGCGTCTTTTTTAGTTAACTCACTTTTTTGAGCCATATCGGTAACTAGTTGTGCTTTATTCATTGAATACTCCTAAATACACGCATAATGAAATTAATTAAGCGTGGGAATTTAACCATAATATAAAATAAAGTCAGGGAGGCTAAGGC
>NZ_JBEOPC010001308.1:0-240 GCF_040309765.1 Psychrobacter sp. TB20-MNA-CIBAN-0197 | reverse complement strand
GAAATACAGCTTGCCAAAACCACACAACCCAACGAAATATTAAATGCCAGCGAGATTGTACTCATTAATGCAGTGCTATTTTGCGCCGAAAAAGTTTTGTCGCCTAAATAATAATGGACAATTAGATTGACTAAACTCATTCCAAATAAATTACCAATTGTGCGTGATAAATTCATGGAAGAAGAGGCTACGCCTAACTCATTCTTATCTACAGCGCCCATAATTGCATTATTGTTAGGC
>NZ_JBEOPC010001307.1:0-240 GCF_040309765.1 Psychrobacter sp. TB20-MNA-CIBAN-0197 | reverse complement strand
CATCAATACTCTGGTATCAGCTGGAAACTCAAAAGTGAGCAACCAATTATCGCCGGTACTGAGGTTTTAGTAACTAAAAAAGAAGTGGGTGTTATGTGGGTTACGCCTAAAAGCTAATCATCACTGAAAATTACAAGTTACAGTAAAACGGGCGGCTCAAACTGCCCATTTTTTATACCGGAGATCTGAAATACAGCGCCTTGTTCACCAACAGTATTATTAATCGCTTCATCAAATGCC
>NZ_JBEOPC010001306.1:0-240 GCF_040309765.1 Psychrobacter sp. TB20-MNA-CIBAN-0197 | reverse complement strand
ATTAAATACTCAACGTCGCGTGCAAAATTTGTTCGGCGATAAATGTTAGAAACTCAACTTTGGAGCCTCAATGAGCGCTATTATCAAGACCCCTGAAGAAATAGAGAAAATGCGCGTAGCTGGGCGCTTAGCGGCCGATGTACTTGAAATGATCGGCCCTCATGTAGTGCCGGGTGTTACCACCGATGAGCTAAATACACTTTGTCATGATTATATTGTTAATGTGCAACAAGCAATCCC
>NZ_JBEOPC010001305.1:0-240 GCF_040309765.1 Psychrobacter sp. TB20-MNA-CIBAN-0197 | reverse complement strand
AGCCTAATGTGCTAAAAATACTAAACGCAAAAAGCGCTATATAGCTTGTTTTTTCCATGAAAAATACTCAGTAGAGGTTATTGGTAAGGTAATTTTTAAATTCGATTAACGAAATTTGGTTATCTTGGTTTTTGTCCCATTTTATAAATGTGTTTAATAGTTGTGGTTGGGGATCAAGTTCGTCATGCGTTAAATAGCCACTTTTGTCGCTATCGAGGTGATCAAAGCGTTGCTTTACAT
>NZ_JBEOPC010001304.1:0-240 GCF_040309765.1 Psychrobacter sp. TB20-MNA-CIBAN-0197 | reverse complement strand
CCCCTGATGATTGCTGGACCCGAAGGTACCAGGAGCATTGTCAGCTGCAATTAAGCAGCGAGAGCAACACCGTATTGGTCGTCATTGGCAACTATAAGTAGTTGCAACAGTGGATTTACGACTTCTGTTACCAAGTCGGCATGCACCTAGAGTTTCGCAACCGGCGTCGAATCCTAAACGGCCCCGAACTCATTGCCCGGTGAATCTGTTCGGGCAACAAGCGTGCACAGTGTACGTCAA
>NZ_JBEOPC010001303.1:0-240 GCF_040309765.1 Psychrobacter sp. TB20-MNA-CIBAN-0197 | reverse complement strand
AGGTAGTAGTGGGTTATCAGGGCGAAACAAACTACCCACAGCAGTAGCATGATAAATAGAAGTGTAAAAGTCGGTGTAATCACCGATGCGACAAGGCAAAGAAAACTCTATGTCAGATTGTGCTACAAGCGTATCGCTAAGCGCTTGTTGGTGCTCAGAACCTGCTCGTAGTGCTTTTGAAAGCGCTAAACGAAGTGCTGACCAATACTGCCCCCCTAAACCCATAAATGTATTTAGAGT
>NZ_JBEOPC010001302.1:0-240 GCF_040309765.1 Psychrobacter sp. TB20-MNA-CIBAN-0197 | reverse complement strand
GGCCTTCACCATCCTGTTCCTGCTGCTGGCGGTCAGCGCCCTGCTCAACGCCCTGCTCGACATCTACGCCCGCACCGAGCACGCCCGCACGCGCTCGATCAAAGGCTACGTGCAACTGGCGAAAATGGTTTTGTACGTGTTCGGCGCGATCATCATCGTCGCCACCCTGATCGACCGCTCACCGCTGTTGCTGCTGTCGGGTCTGGGTGCGATGTCGGCGGTGATTCTGTTGGTCTACAA
>NZ_JBEOPC010001301.1:0-240 GCF_040309765.1 Psychrobacter sp. TB20-MNA-CIBAN-0197 | reverse complement strand
GCAGTAATCAAACGAATCGACTCCTCTGACCCTTTTGCCAACACTACCTGCGCTTCAGCATCACGGCGTGAGGCTTCTAGGCGACCGTCTGCCTCTAGGATAGCGGCTTGCTTTTGACCATCAGCACGGGTCACTGTCGCACGACGTAGGCGCTCTGCCGCCGCTTGCTCTTCCATTGACGCTTGCATGGTTTGCGATGGGTTAATATCTTGAATCTCTACGGTTTTTAGGGTAATACCC
>NZ_JBEOPC010001300.1:0-241 GCF_040309765.1 Psychrobacter sp. TB20-MNA-CIBAN-0197 | reverse complement strand
GATATAATTTCACTCGCTAATGCCTATCATAGTTATGTCGGTCAAAATAGATATCTAATATTTGGATTTTGTGAAAGCGAAAAAAAAACCATATAACATAGATTTCTCTAAGATAAAACAACTTCGGAATATCGATAGCTTTAAGAAAGACTTATTTCAAAGGCTAGAAAAAAATACACGACCAGCATTTATAAATTTTAGTATAAATAAAGTAAACCACAACGGTGTTGAACTCTTAGTT
>NZ_JBEOPC010001299.1:0-241 GCF_040309765.1 Psychrobacter sp. TB20-MNA-CIBAN-0197 | reverse complement strand
GCATTCCTTCGATCTGGTGCTGTCGCCCGAGCGCAAACTGGCCAGCGAAGACATCACCGTGGTCCTGGAAAACCTCGACAAGCAGGGCTATCACCTGCAAATGCCGCCGGCCGAGGACGAGTACATCGAGCACCTGCCCGAAGAGTTGCTGCGACGCAACGACCCGGTCTGACCCGCGAGGCCCTGTCCTGGGCCTCGGTTAACCCTGGAACTGTTTTTACCGCGATGGCCGGCCCCAACC
>NZ_JBEOPC010001298.1:0-241 GCF_040309765.1 Psychrobacter sp. TB20-MNA-CIBAN-0197 | reverse complement strand
ATCTTGTGCCGCTACTTATCCAGTCTATCAACTGCTGGCCACCTTTAAAATATAGATAATGCTAGCAATGAGTGACGGTTAATACTAATAGCCTACAAGATATCCTGCCAATAATGGCGATATAACTCATCTTTTACAATTCATCGTTACCAAAACACAACCGCAAAGCATGTTTGCCCAATGCTTCACATTGATAATACCCTCGATTCATAATGATAGTCATTATTACTCAGTTGATAGC
>NZ_JBEOPC010001297.1:0-241 GCF_040309765.1 Psychrobacter sp. TB20-MNA-CIBAN-0197 | reverse complement strand
CCTGCAAGTTAACGATTTGTATGTCGTTAGCAGTGCTTTTTTGCTACACTATTATTTTTTGCGTTATGGCTGCCTATATCGTCACTTATCGAACCTTGATAATAACTATTGATAGTCATAAGGTGTGGGATATTATAAACCACTTTTACGCGTTTTGACCAATCTTAGCTTGTCCATCCTAGCCTAAATCGTTCGGTTTTTTTAAACCATTGATCTTGTGACTCTATTGACTCTATGAAGC
>NZ_JBEOPC010001296.1:0-241 GCF_040309765.1 Psychrobacter sp. TB20-MNA-CIBAN-0197 | reverse complement strand
GAATCGCTAAAGCTGCCTCAAGGATGAAGAGGAGGGCGGGTGGCTGGATTGCGATTATCGGTCGGCGGTTCGATAATCGCCCAATGTTGGCGCCCCGGTGCTTGTGCATCGCGCGGCGAGCCGTTTGACTAGGCATCGATGCGTGCCGGACAAGGACAAGAAATGAACGATCAAATGCGCAACTCCTTCACCTCGGTGGCGCCGCCCATCGTCGCCTCGCCGGCCAAGCGCATTCAGGCGC
>NZ_JBEOPC010001295.1:0-241 GCF_040309765.1 Psychrobacter sp. TB20-MNA-CIBAN-0197 | reverse complement strand
CATCTGGGCTTTCGCTCTGGTCATCACCATGCTGCTGACCGTGACCAACCTGTTCAGCGTGAAGAACTACGGCGAGTTCGAGTTCTGGTTCGCCCTGATCAAGGTGCTGGCGATCATCGGCTTCATCGGCCTCGGTCTGGCGGCGATTTTCGGTTTCCTGCCGACCAGTCAGGTCAGCGGTGTGTCGCATCTGTTCGACAGCGGCGGCTTCCTGCCCAACGGCATGGGCGCTGTGCTGGGC
>NZ_JBEOPC010001294.1:0-241 GCF_040309765.1 Psychrobacter sp. TB20-MNA-CIBAN-0197 | reverse complement strand
AGCCAGGCCCAACCGCTGCCGAAACGGGTCAGCGCGGCCTTGGTGAAGGCTTCCTTGAAACTGTCGAGTCCGCCCAGTTGCTCATCAATAGCCGTGGCCAGCGCGCCGTCGGGCTTGCCGCCTCCGTTGGGCACCATCACTTCCCAGAACAGCGAGTGATTGGCGTGACCGCCGCCCTGATTGATCACCGCCGCGCGAAGCTTTTCCGGCAGTTGCTGGACGCTGGCGACAAGTTTTTCCA
>NZ_JBEOPC010001293.1:0-241 GCF_040309765.1 Psychrobacter sp. TB20-MNA-CIBAN-0197 | reverse complement strand
CCACCAGACCCAGCGACTGGTAGAGACCGAAGGCATTCGAGACTCCCCCGCCGCCGGGTAAGCTCGCCAGCAAACCGGAGGTGAACAGCGCCGCGAGATCCGGATCTCCGATCCCAAGCTGGTTAATAAATAAAGACAACGCCAGAATCTCGACAGACCAGATAAGTACAGAGAGCAGCAGGAAACCTGACACACGCCCCTCGACGGACTTATAGATCGCGACTTCAAGCCTGCGTAATAC
>NZ_JBEOPC010001292.1:0-241 GCF_040309765.1 Psychrobacter sp. TB20-MNA-CIBAN-0197 | reverse complement strand
ACCTTGAATTAAGCAAATTTGGTGAAATACTAATTGATGCTAAAGGCGCAACTTCATTACCAGGCATTTATGGCGCGGGGGATGCAACCAATACTCCGTTTAAACAAATTATTATTGCAATGGGCAGCGGTGCAACAGCAAGCTTAGGCGCATTTGATTATTTAATTCGTCACTCTGAAGAAGCTGATCAAAGCGCTGCTTAATGTAATTAGTAAAAACTCTCTTGATATAACAGCAAGGC
>NZ_JBEOPC010001291.1:0-241 GCF_040309765.1 Psychrobacter sp. TB20-MNA-CIBAN-0197 | reverse complement strand
AATTAGAATAGCTTTACAACTAAGGTCTAATACTTAATAGCGCATTGCTGAGTAATCCTTGAGAAAAGCCTAAGGCAAGTAATTTAAATGGAGACCAAGATGTCAAAAAATATCTATCCAGTTCCTACGCATATTAAAAACACAGCTCTCGTCGATAACGATAAATATAATAAAATGTATAAACACTCGATTGATGATCCACAAAGTTTTTGGGCTGAACACGGTAAGCGCCTTGATTGGT
>NZ_JBEOPC010001290.1:0-241 GCF_040309765.1 Psychrobacter sp. TB20-MNA-CIBAN-0197 | reverse complement strand
GCTATACGCCGGACGGCGGCAAGATCGTCGTGTCGTGGCGGCGCGAGGGCGCGCAGGGCGTGTTTTCCGTCACGGACAGCGGCTTCGGGATTCCGGCCGCCGACCTGCCGCGGCTCACCGAACGCTTCTACCGCGTCGATCGCAGCCGTTCGCGCGACACGGGCGGCACGGGCCTCGGCCTCGCGATCGTCAAGCACGTGCTGCAGCGGCACGATGCGCATCTGTACGTGCAGAGCGAGGA
>NZ_JBEOPC010001289.1:0-241 GCF_040309765.1 Psychrobacter sp. TB20-MNA-CIBAN-0197 | reverse complement strand
CCGATACGCCATCCACTTTATGGTAGTTTGCCTCTAAACTTTTAATAACAACCTGCTGTTGAGACAGTAAATCATCAACTAATAAACCCACCTTTTGGTTATCTGTTTCTACAACAACAAGCAGCGTTTTATCGAGTGATTCAATAGCATTTTTATGATTAAAAATATCGTAGAGTCTTAATATAGGAATGTATTCGTCTCGAAGCCTCAATACATCAAGGCTTTTACCCACTCGACTCAC
>NZ_JBEOPC010001288.1:0-241 GCF_040309765.1 Psychrobacter sp. TB20-MNA-CIBAN-0197 | reverse complement strand
CGCGTTGGCAGCGCTTGCGCAACCAGTTGCAGGCGCGTTGGCAGCCGTTGGCGCTGCGTGAAAAACGCATGGTCGTCGGCATGGCGCTGGTGCTTGTCGGTCTGCTGATCTGGCTGACGCTGGTCAAGCCGCCGCTGGCCAGGATCACTTTCTGGCAGAACGAAACGCCCAAGTTGCGCGCGCAAACCGAGGCGCTGGAAGTGCTGTTGCGCAGCGTCAATGTGCGGCCGCAGGGGCAAAG
>NZ_JBEOPC010001287.1:0-241 GCF_040309765.1 Psychrobacter sp. TB20-MNA-CIBAN-0197 | reverse complement strand
GGGCCGGCGGCGCGTTCTATCAAGCTTGATTTGCCGCCCTTTACTCTAGTTGCGGCAACCACCCGAGCAGGTCTGCTGACGTCGCCATTGCGTGATCGTTTTGGGATTGTGCAGCGCTTAGAGTTTTACAATATAGCTGACTTGACGACGATTGTGAGTCGTGCCGCCCGCTTGATGCGTGTACCGATGAGTGAAGACGGGGCGGTAGAGATCGCGCGCCGTGCACGTGGGACGCCAAGGA
>NZ_JBEOPC010001286.1:0-241 GCF_040309765.1 Psychrobacter sp. TB20-MNA-CIBAN-0197 | reverse complement strand
GATCCAATGTTAATTGATGCTCTCAAGGATATGGTGAATGAAGCACAAGAGAATTTGTAACTGATTTAACAAAGCACTTTTTAGCTAACGATAGTAATTACGAGCTACGCTCGTCGCGTCAGCAAGCTAAACGCCTACAGGTAAAATTAAGCTCAGTGTTAAACTTTGCATGTAGACGCCGAGCTTGCTCGCGTGAAAAGCGAAGCTTTTAATATATTTAAAACCACCATAAAACAAAAAC
>NZ_JBEOPC010001285.1:0-241 GCF_040309765.1 Psychrobacter sp. TB20-MNA-CIBAN-0197 | reverse complement strand
CACCTGATCGTAGCCATTTAATATAACGGGCACTATAAGCCCCACTTTGGCATACGTTTGATAAAAAAGTTCATTAGCTTGAACATTCACATCGGGTGGGGTTGGTTTTTGCTTTTCAAGCCACGTACCATTTTGTGCGTCCAGCGTAAAAGGCGTGTCACCATTGGCAACTAACGTTGCAGCTCGCTCAATATAATAAGGTAGGCTTTTTAACTGGCGGCGCAGTTTATCGGCATTAGGC
>NZ_JBEOPC010001284.1:0-241 GCF_040309765.1 Psychrobacter sp. TB20-MNA-CIBAN-0197 | reverse complement strand
CGATAACACCCACTGATTCACCAGCGTTAATGATGTGACCACGTGCTAGGTCACGACCGTAACAGTTAGCACAAACACCAAAGTCATTATCACATGTGATAACAGAACGTACGCGAACTTCATCTACTGAGTGCTCTTCTAAAAGGTCACACAGTTTTTCGTCAAGCATAACATTACGTTCAACAAGTACAGTATTAGTACCTGGAATTACAATATCTTCTGCAACAACACGACCTAGAAC
>NZ_JBEOPC010001283.1:0-241 GCF_040309765.1 Psychrobacter sp. TB20-MNA-CIBAN-0197 | reverse complement strand
ATAGCCGTGGCGCGTATCGATAGCCGCGCCTTCTCGTGACATGTCGGGTCGGCGTCTGGCGGGTTTTTGATCTAGGCTGTTTTCGATCCTCGATCAGCAGCGGTGCGCCGTTGCCATATTTCCAGCAACGCGATTACCGGAGTGCCTGATGAGCCTTTCACCTTTCCACCTCGCCATCCCGGTCTACGATCTTGCCGCTTGCCGGCGTTTTTACGGTGAAGTGTTCGGCCTGGAGGAGGGG
>NZ_JBEOPC010001282.1:0-241 GCF_040309765.1 Psychrobacter sp. TB20-MNA-CIBAN-0197 | reverse complement strand
CGCCAGAGGCGCGCCGATCACCAGGGCGATCGTCAGAGCCAGCGAGGTAAGGCGGGACAAATGCAGCATGTCGAACGAACTCCTGAATTAGATGGTGCGCTTATCCTTGCGCACGACACCATTGCGCCGGATCACTCGGGTGACCCTGCTGACGAATTGCGAAATACAGCGCTGGCGTGTCCTGACCGCCACTGTTACCGACAGTGGAAATCGACTCGCCAGCCTTGACCACATCACCCGC
>NZ_JBEOPC010001281.1:0-241 GCF_040309765.1 Psychrobacter sp. TB20-MNA-CIBAN-0197 | reverse complement strand
AACACACACCTATTTATTAGTATTTTTAATTAAAATTATTTGAAAATTTGATTTTAGTGCTTTATAAGAAATTTATACTTAACAATCAGTAGTCACTATTAACAAGACATACCTTTTGTTATTTCTTTCCTTAACCAATTTAGCTTAACTTATGTAATTATGAATTTAAAGATAGAAAGCTTAACGTCTTACTATATTTGTGTGATAAGTTGTTATTTTTACGGTAAATATTAACATAGAC
>NZ_JBEOPC010001280.1:0-241 GCF_040309765.1 Psychrobacter sp. TB20-MNA-CIBAN-0197 | reverse complement strand
CACTGGTACTCGCTGGAGGATTTCAGCGCATCGCCGGACGCCGCCGTTGTACCGGGTAAAAGCCGCAGGGCGGCGCGGCAGAGTGATGAAGACTATGAGTCAGCCCTTGAAGAGCTGCCCGACGATGTCGATGCGGCAGATGAACATTTCTATCTGGCGTCCGAGTCGATGCCCGTCAAACCTTTCACTGCTGACGAGTTGAGTGCGATGCGCAGCGAAACGCGCTTTTCGTTTCTCAGCA
>NZ_JBEOPC010001279.1:0-241 GCF_040309765.1 Psychrobacter sp. TB20-MNA-CIBAN-0197 | reverse complement strand
CCGTCGGTCGTCGTGAGTTCGATCTTCACGCTGCCGGCCTCGGCGATCAGCGCCGACTTCTCGCTGCCGTAGAAGTCGCCTTCGCTCATGTGCGCGACGTGGGCCTTCGACGTGGACTTCCACGCGCCCATCTTGTGCGGATGCTTGCGTGCGTAGTTCTTGACCGACAGCGGCGCGCGGCGGTCGGAGTTGCCTTCGCGCAGCACCGGGTTCACCGCGCTGCCCTTGATCTTGTCGTAGC
>NZ_JBEOPC010001278.1:0-241 GCF_040309765.1 Psychrobacter sp. TB20-MNA-CIBAN-0197 | reverse complement strand
CCGCCGACCTCGCCTTCGCCCTGATCATGAGCAGCGCCCGCCGCGTCGCCGAACTCGACGCCTGGACCAAGGCCGGCCAATGGCAAGCCAGCGTCGGCGCCCCGCTGTTCGGCACTGATGTGCACGGCAAGACCCTCGGCATCGTCGGCATGGGCAACATTGGCGCCGCCGTCGCCCGCCGTGGTCGCTTCGGCTTCAACATGCCGATCATCTACAGCGGCAACAGCCGCAAGACCGAACT
>NZ_JBEOPC010001277.1:0-241 GCF_040309765.1 Psychrobacter sp. TB20-MNA-CIBAN-0197 | reverse complement strand
GATCAATACGATAAAACTGCCCAGCAGGATCAGAGCGTCCATTAAACGGCACCTTCACTTTCTTCAACCAGGTCGAACTGCACGACCCGACGTTTGCTCTGGTCACCGAGCAAGAGTTTTTCCACGACAAAAATCAGCGTCAGCAAGCCGCCCAGGGGGATCGGCAGATAGGTCACGCCAACCCGCAGATCGGGCAGGGCGGCCATGAACTGGTTCCAGGTGGACATGCACAGCTTGGTGC
>NZ_JBEOPC010001276.1:0-242 GCF_040309765.1 Psychrobacter sp. TB20-MNA-CIBAN-0197 | reverse complement strand
GTACAAACCAACTGATATCAGACATGATCTTGGCGCACCGTTACTCAATATTAAATGAGAAGATAATGACTCGATTTAAGAACAAACACAAGTAACGCATTCACTTAAACAAAAATGCTAGCCTGATATTATTAGGCTAGCCTTATTATATTAAGAAACTGTTTACTACTTACTGCGAAAAACTGTTACTACAAAAAATGAGTCTTAAATACCCTATGATCCTAAGTTGGTTTTCATAAACT
>NZ_JBEOPC010001275.1:0-242 GCF_040309765.1 Psychrobacter sp. TB20-MNA-CIBAN-0197 | reverse complement strand
AAGCAGGGCTGTGGACCGACACCGGCATTCTCTACGCCATCGTCAAATACCCGGAGTCGTGGAAACCGGTGCTGGCGCCGTCGGGATCGGGCAAAGAGTTTTACAATCGCTCGATTTTCGAAACGAGCAATGCGTCTCTGGTGACGTTGTTGATTGATGACACGGTGGTTAAGGCTACGCGTGCCTGGGTCATGAGTTATCTGGCCGAAGAACTCGGCAAGCTCGATGGCAAGCAGTCGGTG
>NZ_JBEOPC010001274.1:0-242 GCF_040309765.1 Psychrobacter sp. TB20-MNA-CIBAN-0197 | reverse complement strand
CCACGGTTGCGCCCTGATTGCCCCACACCGCGAGAAAGCAGGTTTCGTTGAGTTCGTCGCGCAACTCGGACAGCGGCAGGGCGGCGACCTTCAGCACGTCCATGCTGTTGAGTGCGGCCAGGCCCACCCGCAGCGCTTCGCGACCGAGGCCGTAATGGTTGGTGGCGGCGTTCTGTTCGGCAAATCCCGAAGCAATCAACGCCTGCAGATAGCGATGCACCTTGCTCGCCGGCATCTGCACG
>NZ_JBEOPC010001273.1:0-242 GCF_040309765.1 Psychrobacter sp. TB20-MNA-CIBAN-0197 | reverse complement strand
GTATTCGCAGAGCATCGCCGGACTCAGCGGGTTGTGCTGATCGTCCAGACGCTTGCCGAGCATCGAGCTGAAGCGTGCGGTCAGTTGATCGAGAGCGAAGCCGTCGCGCTTGAGCACGCGACTGACCATGGTCTGCACGGCCACGGTGCGCTCCATGGCATCGGTGCGCGGCGCCGACTCTTCGAGCACCGGCGTGCGTGGCAGGGTGTTGGCGGCGGGGTCGTATTGGGTAAGGCCGGCGA
>NZ_JBEOPC010001272.1:0-242 GCF_040309765.1 Psychrobacter sp. TB20-MNA-CIBAN-0197 | reverse complement strand
CTAGTAAGCTAATAACCCACTTTCGCCATACTGTATCGTAATAAACTTTTGACCATGCAGGCTCTCGCTCTGACCCCAGCATACTTTTAATAGATTTGTACGTTGACCCTTGAGTAACTCTAAACTCGGCTGGCGCATTTAATGCCCAGTTTGGAGGAGAAACACGAATGAAATCGTCATCGGTAATTAAATAAAAGTTAAAAAAGTCGTGTACCAGAGTCGGAGAAATTATACGCCATAAC
>NZ_JBEOPC010001271.1:0-242 GCF_040309765.1 Psychrobacter sp. TB20-MNA-CIBAN-0197 | reverse complement strand
CCTCTAGGTGGTTTAATGAGGGGTTTGCTGAATACTTTGAGCTTACTAAAAATAATATGCAAACAGCTATTGTTGAGCCGAATAGTTCATGGACGAAAAATAACAATATTACTAAAAGTGTATTTTCGATTGATTCGTTAGTGGGTTTGGATGACTCGTGGAAAAAAGGTGATACCAGTAAGCTGTATGCAAGCAGCTGGGCTGCAATTTACTTTTTAATGGATACGCGAGCAGGGCAGGCG
>NZ_JBEOPC010001270.1:0-242 GCF_040309765.1 Psychrobacter sp. TB20-MNA-CIBAN-0197 | reverse complement strand
CCCTTGGACTGCGCTCGCGACCCAGCCATCGCGCAAGGTCTTGCCGGTCGCGTAATGAATAAGCTGGATGCTTTCCATTACATCTGCGGGTACATGCATTGCGTTGCCGTCGGCGTCTACTCCGGCAACGAGTACTTGAACTTTGACCTGCATTCGGCCATTAGCGACAAGTGCCCTGCTTTGAGTATTATTACCCGCGTCAAACTTGACTTTTAAACTGGACAGCCCCGCCAGAGTGGGCG
>NZ_JBEOPC010001269.1:0-242 GCF_040309765.1 Psychrobacter sp. TB20-MNA-CIBAN-0197 | reverse complement strand
AGATACACCAGCCGCAAAAGTTGTTTTGGCATTTCATCAAGCACTTGAAACTGGCAATCAAAAACAGGCTAGAGCGCAGTTAGCGGATGATGTCACCATTTTCGAGGGAGGCCGCGTTGAAAGGAGCGCTGATGAATATGCTCATCATCATATGTTGTCGGATATGAAGTATTTAGCAGCGATGAAGAGCGACACACTTGAACATCAAGTGACGATACTTGGAAATACAGCTATCTCTGCCT
>NZ_JBEOPC010001268.1:0-242 GCF_040309765.1 Psychrobacter sp. TB20-MNA-CIBAN-0197 | reverse complement strand
AAACAAAATGATATAATGACGCAACTTTTTATCTGTCACCATCAATACCTTGTCATAGGACAAGATTTATCATGACGGTTTCAGAATTTACGCTGATGGTCTCAAGCTTTTATTAAACGATAAAAATAGTGTATTAATTAGGGCCTGTCTTCAATTAACTCGATAGTCATCTAAATGGGCTAAAAAGCACACATTATTAAATAAATTGTCCTCTAAAAAACCAATAAGGATACCTTATGTCC
>NZ_JBEOPC010001267.1:0-242 GCF_040309765.1 Psychrobacter sp. TB20-MNA-CIBAN-0197 | reverse complement strand
CCCTAACTCTAAATAGCCATCCACTTCATGACTCATAGCATTTGCAGTTAAAGCAAAAATAGGCCGCTCAAAACCACACTGTTTTAATAGCTGAAAAGCAGAACGCCCATCCATCACAGGCATTTGAATATCGAGTAGCACTAAATCAGGATACTCTTTTAAGCACTGCTCTACCGCTTGCTCACCGTTTTCAACGGCAATAACCTCGAGCCCCATTGAACGTAAATAGCGGCTTATTAACC
>NZ_JBEOPC010001266.1:0-242 GCF_040309765.1 Psychrobacter sp. TB20-MNA-CIBAN-0197 | reverse complement strand
TATGATGATATAAAACGTGCTTTTGAAGAGATGAAATCTGATGGCAGCAAGATAACCAAAAATGCAGTAGCAACGAGAGCTAAAAGAAATATTGCGAATCTATCTAAAGAAGAAGAAAAATGGGTAAAGTTACGAGAAAGTATTGAAAAAGCTCAATTAACTTGGGAAGAAAAAAATAAAGATAATTTAATAAAACAACTCAGAACAAAGGTAGCCGAACTAAAAAGCAAGCTTGCTAAAGA
>NZ_JBEOPC010001265.1:0-242 GCF_040309765.1 Psychrobacter sp. TB20-MNA-CIBAN-0197 | reverse complement strand
GAATCTAGCAAATCCACTAGGCGCTCAGCATAGAGCTGATCGTCATCGATAACTAATAGATTTAAGACGGACTGAGTACGCATAGGAGGCCTTTTGAATCTTATGATCGTATTTATTTTTATCGCTTAACTTCGATACCTCGCCCTTTTATCAATATTTAGATAGCGCGGCAAATAGATAAGCACTATTCGGGTTCGGTTCGGGCGGTACTGACAATACTGGTTTATTGATATGATCTAGGC
>NZ_JBEOPC010001264.1:0-242 GCF_040309765.1 Psychrobacter sp. TB20-MNA-CIBAN-0197 | reverse complement strand
CAATAATATCGACGCGCGCGCCCATCAAACCTTTGAGTGGATGACCGGCCAGCGCCGATTGCATACGCAGGATATCTTGGCGCAGCTCATACCAATCGCCGCGCTCAATACGACCAGCAAGTAGACGCTCAAGCGGCTTAGCCAAGGTAATATTGGCAGCAAGGCGGGTTTCCATAATGCCGCGCTCATGCTCATCGACACCATATTTGAGTACACCCATGACCTCATCAACGGCATTGACC
>NZ_JBEOPC010001263.1:0-242 GCF_040309765.1 Psychrobacter sp. TB20-MNA-CIBAN-0197 | reverse complement strand
CAGCCGCCCCAGCTGACCGGCGGCGCGGTAATGGTGCTGTAGGCGAACAGCGGCAGCAAAAACAACGTCGCCCCGAGCATGCTGCCCAATGCCGACAAACGGCTGTCCAGCCCACCGGCCTGATCCAGCCAGCGCCGTGCGAGGAATCCGGCAAAGCCGTAGCAAGTGGTCGCCAGCAGGCAGGCGACCGCGCCCATCAGCAGTTGCAGATCGAAGGCTACGGGACCGGCACGCGTCAGCAC
>NZ_JBEOPC010001262.1:0-242 GCF_040309765.1 Psychrobacter sp. TB20-MNA-CIBAN-0197 | reverse complement strand
GCACTAAATACAGTGCACGGTTTACAGCAAGATGCAGGTCAAAAAGTAAAAGCGGTTGAAATGGGTGATCGAAGTGTATCGCTTGCTGAGGCGATGATTGCTTCTCAAAAATCGTCAGTTGCTTTTGAGGCTACAGTACAGGTTCGTAATAAACTTGTTGAAGCTTATAAAGAAATCATGAACATGCCTGTTTAATTAGGTAGTGGAGAATTATTGTGGCGCAATCTAACCAATCTACAGAC
>NZ_JBEOPC010001261.1:0-242 GCF_040309765.1 Psychrobacter sp. TB20-MNA-CIBAN-0197 | reverse complement strand
CCTTACACCACCATCGACACCGCCAACGGCAGGAACACCGCCGTGGCCACGCCCATCAGACTCATTGCCAGCGCGGCGAACGCGCCGCACTCATCGTTTTCCTGCATCGCCACCGCCGTGCCGACCGCATGCGCGGTCATGCCCAGCGCCATGCCGCGCGCTTCGGGGCTGTGCACGCCGAGGCGGGTCAGCAGCGCCGGGCCGAAGATCGCGCCAATCACCCCGGTGATCAGCACGAACAC
>NZ_JBEOPC010001260.1:0-242 GCF_040309765.1 Psychrobacter sp. TB20-MNA-CIBAN-0197 | reverse complement strand
CGAGTTGTTGGCTTTATGCGCAAACTTGGCCAACAAACGCTGTACGTATTAAGTAACTTTAGTGAACAACCTCAGACAATTACGGTTAATTTATCAAAAGTGCAATTAGCGGTACTTAGCGAACACACTCAATTGCATGACTTACTTGAGCAGCACAGCACCGAGATCACATCAGGGTCTCAAGGCGCAAGCTTCACACTCACACTTGATGCATTTAGCAGCGCAGTTTTAACTAATAAGGC
>NZ_JBEOPC010001259.1:0-242 GCF_040309765.1 Psychrobacter sp. TB20-MNA-CIBAN-0197 | reverse complement strand
AGCGTAAATTATACGGAATATTACCACAGCATTATGGTTGTTAATTCTATAAACATTGGAGGATTTGTTGTCCAATTAAGGTACTAATAGATATTAATCAGATAACCTCAATGATAAGTTACTCTTTTGAAGTGTATAGAATGCATTGTGGTGAGCACATCATAGTTGATCAGGAACAATGATTACTATTAACCAGACAGCTTGACGTTGTCTGGTTTTTTGGCACAGGTAAAGTAATTAAT
>NZ_JBEOPC010001258.1:0-242 GCF_040309765.1 Psychrobacter sp. TB20-MNA-CIBAN-0197 | reverse complement strand
GGTCTCTGACTCATGCACTATAAATGTATGATTACATTAACATATTATTATTGGTTCGATGACATATCCTCCAATGGTTAGGCTACTTAAAATGATCGAATGAGAAGCGGTTATAAAGCCAACCACGCCACGCTTATTTAATGATTATTATATCTCTGATATTTATTATTGCTAAATTGTTAAGACTTGGTTATTATACCTGCCATAATTGAAATGCTAATAATTATCATTAAGATTAATAA
>NZ_JBEOPC010001257.1:0-242 GCF_040309765.1 Psychrobacter sp. TB20-MNA-CIBAN-0197 | reverse complement strand
ATTTAGTGTCTGATTTTAATGCTCTGGATGATGCCAGCTTTAAGCAACTTGAAATATTAAGCCGCCACTGCGAGCTGATTGGTTGCCACATAAGCGATCCATTTGAGCATCAGTTACCGGCATTTAAACAAGCCGTTACAGTAAGCGCCAATGGCCAAGACTTTGCCCTACCACTTATGGATAGCAGTTTTAGAGCGCGCTTTGCTAAAAATGCCGAACAGGCATTTAGCACACGCTTTAAT
>NZ_JBEOPC010001256.1:0-242 GCF_040309765.1 Psychrobacter sp. TB20-MNA-CIBAN-0197 | reverse complement strand
TAACAACACAAGGTCCCAGAAGCTGTTCCTCAGTCTTTGCCAGCGTTTCCGCAACGATGCCGACGTTGATGACTCCCGGGCTGCGCAACGCGTGGTGCGGCAGTGGCTGGCGAAGAAAGGCATCACCGCGCCGCATCTGGTGATGGAGAACGGCTCCGGTCTGTCGCGGGCCGAGCGGGTCAGCGCGCGTGAGATGGCCAACATGCTGCAAGCCGCCTGGCACAGTCCGTACGCCGCCGAGT
>NZ_JBEOPC010001255.1:0-242 GCF_040309765.1 Psychrobacter sp. TB20-MNA-CIBAN-0197 | reverse complement strand
TTCTATGACAGTTTAATCGGCGGATTTACGCAAGCTTTTTACAAAGCAGATTTATATTAGAGCGGGTCATTAGCTCAGTTGGTAGAGCAGTTGACTTTTAATCAATTGGTCGATGGTTCAAATCCATCATGACCCACCATTCTTTATTCCTTGTGAATACGGTTTGGCATCAATCGGCGGATTTACGTAAGCTTCATTCATAATTGAATAAGTGCATAGAGCGGGTTATTAGCTCAGTTGGT
>NZ_JBEOPC010001254.1:0-242 GCF_040309765.1 Psychrobacter sp. TB20-MNA-CIBAN-0197 | reverse complement strand
CCATGGTGCCGCTGGAAGGCATGGCCATGGGACTGCCGGTGATCGCCAGCAACTGCACCTCGCTGCCGGAACTGGTCACCAACGAAGTGTCCGGCTACGTCTTTCCGTCCGGCGATCACCAGGCGCTGGCCGACGTGTTGACGATCATCCAGAAGCCGCGCCTGCTCGACCTTGGCAATGAAGGCCGGAGCATTGTCCGCGAACGCTTCAGCGCCGCGTTGATGATCCGCCAGACCTACGAC
>NZ_JBEOPC010001253.1:0-242 GCF_040309765.1 Psychrobacter sp. TB20-MNA-CIBAN-0197 | reverse complement strand
CTATTTGAAGAGGCCAATTTAACGCCTAATTCAACGCTTACAGGTGAATTTGAAGACAGCGACGAACTTGCTGATGTAGATTCTATTCTTGATGAAATCCAAGCTGCCGAATACGAAGAGTTTGACCGTTTAGAGCGAATTAAAAATGCTGACGACGATGAGTAACTCATCGTCATAGCTCATTCCACCTTACTGTGGATGCACAAACCGGTAGCCAACCCCATAAACAGACTGGATAACAC
>NZ_JBEOPC010001252.1:0-242 GCF_040309765.1 Psychrobacter sp. TB20-MNA-CIBAN-0197 | reverse complement strand
ATGTAGAGGTGTACCTGAATATACTCACCATTAAGTAATTTGACTTGAGTAAATATGTGGCAGGCAAACGCTGCATACCCATGCAGCGTTTACTGCCATTTGTTTAGCCCTAATTAAAACTGATAGCTTACCCTTGCTGAAAAGTTACGCCCAGGTTGGGTGTATTGGCTAAAATCAACACTTTGCGATTGACCTGCAATCAACTCAAAAGGTACATATTCTTTATCGAGCAAGTTAAGTAC
>NZ_JBEOPC010001251.1:0-242 GCF_040309765.1 Psychrobacter sp. TB20-MNA-CIBAN-0197 | reverse complement strand
ACGCTCATCTCAACGTTGTCACCAGGCATAACCATTTCAGTACCGTCTTGTAATTGGATTGCGCCAGTTACGTCAGTGGTACGGAAGTAGAACTGTGGACGATAGCCATTTAGGAATGGCGTGTGACGACCACCTTCTTCTTTTGATAGTACGTATACTTCAGCGTCGAAGTTGGTGTGCGGGGTGATTGAACCTGGCTTAGCTAGTACTTGGCCACGTTGTACGTCTTCACGCTTGGTACC
>NZ_JBEOPC010001250.1:0-243 GCF_040309765.1 Psychrobacter sp. TB20-MNA-CIBAN-0197 | reverse complement strand
GCTCTGCACTGTGCCGTCACGCGGCATGGTGATGTTCATCCCCGGCACGCTGACCAGACCGGCCTGGGCGTGGCTGACGAAGTACATGCCGTACACCGACTTGAAGATGAAACCGGCAGCGACCAGGCCAACGGCGAAAATACCGGCGCTGAAGGTCACGGCTTTCAGACGGCCAAACGGGGTCATGCCGGTGTCGTTGGTCTTGTTCTTGCGCGCCTTGGTGAAGTTGTCGCGCTGCAGGGT
>NZ_JBEOPC010001249.1:0-243 GCF_040309765.1 Psychrobacter sp. TB20-MNA-CIBAN-0197 | reverse complement strand
GTCTGGAGCTGCTCGCCTGGGCCGAGCGTGTCGGCGGCTGGATCGTCGAGGATGATTACGACGGCGAGTACCGCTACACCGGCGCACCGCTGGCGCGCTCGAGGATCATCGGGTCGAGAAAATCCGGACCGCATTTGAATACGCGCACCTTGCGCCCCTGATTGCGATGCAAACGGGCGAGTGCAGCGGTGACGGTGGTCTTG
The DNA here is from genome assembly GCF_040309765.1 of Psychrobacter sp. TB20-MNA-CIBAN-0197. Taxonomy (NCBI): domain Bacteria; kingdom Pseudomonadati; phylum Pseudomonadota; class Gammaproteobacteria; order Moraxellales; family Moraxellaceae; genus Psychrobacter; species Psychrobacter sp. TB20-MNA-CIBAN-0197. The sequence goes on along the minus strand of NZ_JBEOPC010001249.1, from coordinate 40 downwards.
CCCTGACCGGAGGCCGGAGCGGCGATCAACACCGCCGGGC
>NZ_JBEOPC010001248.1:0-243 GCF_040309765.1 Psychrobacter sp. TB20-MNA-CIBAN-0197 | reverse complement strand
TTTGTGCTGTTGTTTTTTGTTGTGTTTTTATGTTTTTTTGTTGTGCGTGGGGGGGGGCGGTTCGGGGGGGGTCCGGTGGGGGGGGGGCGCCCCCCGCCCCCGCCCCCCCCCCCGCCGCCCCCCCCCCCCCCCCCCCCCCCCCCCCCCCCCCCCCACCCCCCCCCCCCCCCCCCCCGGCGCCGCGCGTCCACCCCCCAGGTCTCCGCACCCGAACGCCCCCCCCCAGCCGGGTCCACCTCGGTC
>NZ_JBEOPC010001247.1:0-243 GCF_040309765.1 Psychrobacter sp. TB20-MNA-CIBAN-0197 | reverse complement strand
GCCGAGCATGAGGGCGATTCGGTCGGGAAAGAACCGGTACACGGTACCGATGGCCATCTCGGCACGCTTCGCGACTTCCGCAGTCGTCACGCCAGCGTGACCCGACTCGTCGATGATCTCGCCGCAGACCCGGAGGATGGCGCCGAGACTCTGGCGGCTTCGCTCCTGCTGGGGGTTGTTGCGCAGCGATTTTTCATTCGAAATGTCTGTCGCCAGATAGTGCCTCAGAGAACTAACGTCCAC
>NZ_JBEOPC010001246.1:0-243 GCF_040309765.1 Psychrobacter sp. TB20-MNA-CIBAN-0197 | reverse complement strand
CTGCCCCTTCGCTACGATCCGCCGACCAAACCACGGCATGTGGTCGATCACGAATTCGGCAAACATGCGCTGACGTTCTGGAAGGTGCTGGAACGGTGCGGCGACTGGTGCCGCGTCGAACTGACACCGATTACCGGGCGCTCGCATCAACTGCGCGTGCACATGTTGTCGATCGGCCATCCGCTGCTCGGTGACGGACTCTACGCCCACGAGCAGGCGCTGGCCGCCTGGCCACGTTTGTGC
>NZ_JBEOPC010001245.1:0-243 GCF_040309765.1 Psychrobacter sp. TB20-MNA-CIBAN-0197 | reverse complement strand
ACTTTGCCACGTCGCTGGCGAGGATGTTCTTACCCCACAACTCGACGGTCGAGCCAAGCCCCGCTTCCGCTACGTCGGTCAGATCGATGCAGAGCATGTCCATCGACACGCGCCCCAGCAAGCGGCTGGGTTTGCCAGCCACCAGCACCGGCGTGCCGGTCGGCGCCTGGCGCGGGTAGCCGTCGGCGTAACCCATGGCGACCACGCCGATGCGCATCGGCTTGTCGGTGATGAATCTGGCGC
>NZ_JBEOPC010001244.1:0-243 GCF_040309765.1 Psychrobacter sp. TB20-MNA-CIBAN-0197 | reverse complement strand
CAGCCTGGGTGCCGACGTGGTGATCGATTACACCCAAGAGGATTACGTCGAAGCGATCATGCGCGAATCCGCCGGTCATGGCGTTGATGTGGTGTTCGACACCATCGGCGGCGATACCCTGTCCCGCAGTGCCGACGCGCTCGCCCAGCTTGGCCGCGTGGTCTCGATCGTCGATATCGCGCAGCCACAAAACCTCGTTCAGGCCTGGGGCAAGAACGCCAGCTACTATTTCGTCTTCACCCG
>NZ_JBEOPC010001243.1:0-243 GCF_040309765.1 Psychrobacter sp. TB20-MNA-CIBAN-0197 | reverse complement strand
CGTTAAAGCGCTGTTTGCTGATCGCAAAGTCACTATCGAGCTTGCCAGCACTGAGGCGGATATCGCACGTTATTTTAGCTTTGATACTGGACAGTTTAGCCAACATAGCGGTCATGCAAAAGAAGCAGATTTAACGATTAACTTTAAAGATTCTATGACTGGCGTCAAGCTTTTGACTCAAGGCAGTCTTCCTGCTTTTATGACTGCCGTACAAGAAGGCAATCTGAGCATTGAGGGTGATTA
>NZ_JBEOPC010001242.1:0-243 GCF_040309765.1 Psychrobacter sp. TB20-MNA-CIBAN-0197 | reverse complement strand
GACCAAGCCGTTCTCGTTCCTCGAGCTGATCGAACGGCTGCGCGCGCTGACGCGCCGCGCCCGCGTGCAGGAATCGACGCTGATCTCGATCGGCGACCTGCGCGTCGACCTGATCGGCCGCCGCGCGACCCGCGACGGCACGCGGCTCGACCTCACCGCGCAGGAATTCCAGCTGCTCGGCGTGCTCGCGCGGCGCAGCGGCGAGGTGCTGTCGAAGACGACCATCGCCGAACTCGTGTGGGA
>NZ_JBEOPC010001241.1:0-243 GCF_040309765.1 Psychrobacter sp. TB20-MNA-CIBAN-0197 | reverse complement strand
ATCATCCGGTGATCGCTGTGGCCCCAAGTGCTCACCAGGCGGTTCATCAGATCAGTGATGTTCTCAGTGATGTGATTGCTATCAGCCAGCGAGAAGTGCTTCAGAAACAAAGAGCGTTTCTGCTCTGAATTCATCTGCTCAAGCAACCACCAGTGCAGATCCGCCGCAGTGTCCATCAACCGAAAGGCCTGGGCTTGTCCCGGCAGGTAAAGGGTCTGTCGGCCACTGTCTTCGACCAGACGC
>NZ_JBEOPC010001240.1:0-243 GCF_040309765.1 Psychrobacter sp. TB20-MNA-CIBAN-0197 | reverse complement strand
AAGCAAAAACCAGATATGGCGGCCATTGTAGGTATTGCACTGATTGTGATTGGAGTAGTGGTGATTAATGGCTTTTCTAAAATGAGTGGACATGGCTAATGACTAACCTGAATAGACCTAAAAAAAACCCTGACATGGTGCGGCATCGCTTATTACAAAGTACCGCAAGTTTAATGACTACGCACGGCTTTGCAGGGGTAAGCATTGATAAGGTGGCAACTGAAGCAGGGGTCACTAAAGGAG
>NZ_JBEOPC010001239.1:0-243 GCF_040309765.1 Psychrobacter sp. TB20-MNA-CIBAN-0197 | reverse complement strand
CGTTAACTCAGGCTGCAGCACAGGAATATGCTAGCGCAGGTATTACAGTCAATGCTTATTGCCCTGGTGTGGTCGGAACCGATATGTGGGTCGAGATTGATAAACGTTTTTCTGAGATTACTGGGGCTCCAATAGGTGAAACCTATAATAAATACGTGAAAGGCATTGCCCTTGGTCGTGCGCAAACACCTGTAGATGTCGCCAACTTTGTTTCATATTTAGCGGGTCCAGACTCTGATTACA
>NZ_JBEOPC010001238.1:0-243 GCF_040309765.1 Psychrobacter sp. TB20-MNA-CIBAN-0197 | reverse complement strand
CCTTTTTCGTTTTCCGGGGCGTTCTGACTGTTTTCGTCATAGGCGACCCAGTAACGATTGATCAGGCGCAGTTTCCAGCAGCAGTTGTCGTATTCGAAACCACCGAAGGCTTCCAGCGTGCGATTGCGGTTGTAGTCGTACTGCCAGCGGCTGATGGCGTTCCACTGCGGAACGATCGGCCAGATGACCGAGAAGTCATGCTGCTGGATCTTGTAGTAGTCCTTCACGTAGCCAGGTTGACCC
>NZ_JBEOPC010001237.1:0-243 GCF_040309765.1 Psychrobacter sp. TB20-MNA-CIBAN-0197 | reverse complement strand
CAATAAAGCTCATCACCTTTTAAAAAGTGCGAGTTCCCATGCAGTTCAAACTTATTGATATATTTTAAATCGTACTTGCCACTGTAATTAACAAGCAGTGCCTGAAACGGCTGAAGTTGTGCTTTATGTTTAGTGGCCTGGCGACCACTAATTCGGGCCAGCATTCTTAACTGACCAACGCCTTCTACAAGCATATCTAACATTACTTGGGAGTCACTATAAGGACGCCGATGTAATAAATAC
>NZ_JBEOPC010001236.1:0-243 GCF_040309765.1 Psychrobacter sp. TB20-MNA-CIBAN-0197 | reverse complement strand
CGACATGGCTGTTACGCCAATAACGGTTAATAAGGTGTCGCGTTCTTTATGTTCGCTGTTTGGCATAATAGACGAGATAGCCAGCGCAGCAGACGCTCCACAAATAGCAACCGAACCACCTGTAAGTGCACCAAAGCGCTTTTGCAAGCCAAATGCGCGTGCTAGTACTACGCCTAAAATAATAGTAGTAAATATAGCGCCCGCTAGCATAAGTGCTGTTTGCCAACCCAGTGTTACTAAATC
>NZ_JBEOPC010001235.1:0-243 GCF_040309765.1 Psychrobacter sp. TB20-MNA-CIBAN-0197 | reverse complement strand
GCATCCGCCAGCGCAAGGTGCATCTGCAGGAACTGATCGGCGCGGCGATCGGCCGCCTGCGCGGGCACGGCTCGCCGGTGCGGATCGTCGACATCGCGGCCGGCCACGGGCGCTACGTGCTCGACGCGATCGCAATGGCCGCCGAGCGCGACGGCGCGGCGCCCGACGACATCACGCTGCGCGACTACAGCCCGCCGAACGTCGAGGCCGGGCGCGTGCTGATCGCGCAGCGCGGCCTCGAGC
>NZ_JBEOPC010001234.1:0-243 GCF_040309765.1 Psychrobacter sp. TB20-MNA-CIBAN-0197 | reverse complement strand
ATCGTGGCTGTCGGCAGTACGGGCCGCGTGGGCAGTGACGGGAAGCTGCAACTGACCGGTGGCGGAGACCTGGATATTCGTCTGGGCGGTGTCCTTAATCCGTCTCTGCAGGCACGTGCCGGCCTGGCGGGTACCGGCACGCCGACGCACGACTTGCAGGGCGCGCTCATCAACCTGCGCGGTGCGGCGCAACTGACGGGCGCCGCGTTGGGCGGTATCAATCTGCAGTACGGCGCCTCGGCG
>NZ_JBEOPC010001233.1:0-243 GCF_040309765.1 Psychrobacter sp. TB20-MNA-CIBAN-0197 | reverse complement strand
ACATTATCTGAGGCAAAGTCGCGCACTATTAGTTTTAATCCAGGGGCTTCTCGCCTAGTTATATTAAAAAGCTGCGGTAACAAGGCTTGAGTTGCGTAGTCTGTCGCGCTAATAGTAAATACACCTTTGTATGTTTGCGGTGTAAATACATCGGGCTCTAACAGCATTTCAAGTTGCTTTAAAATATGGCTAATAGGTTGCTGCATAGATAACGCTTTAGGCGTTGGCACCATACTATTTCCT
>NZ_JBEOPC010001232.1:0-243 GCF_040309765.1 Psychrobacter sp. TB20-MNA-CIBAN-0197 | reverse complement strand
GTGTTACAGCGACCGGTGAAGAACTCCATCCTGCATTCCAAGGCGCTGAGCTCGAAAACGTGCAAAAAAATAGCAATAAAGGTGTTGAGGTTACGTCTGTAGACCCTCGCTCACCTTCTGCCCGTGTTGGCCTTGAAGAAGGTGATATTATTATGCAAGTGAATCGCCAACGAGTAGAAACTATTCGTGATATGAATAAGATTATCGAAAACACCAAAGGTAATATCGTACTTGGCGTACAAC
>NZ_JBEOPC010001231.1:0-243 GCF_040309765.1 Psychrobacter sp. TB20-MNA-CIBAN-0197 | reverse complement strand
GCCCTGCTGAAGCTTGGGATTGGCCTGAAATGGTTATGGATTTTACTGTGGCTGAAAAAGTCGATATTGACTCATTAAAGTCAGGTCAATCTTTGCACTTTGAAGTGAGCAAAACCGAAGACGGTGGATATGAAATTACTGGAATTCATATCATGAGTGAGCCTGAAGTATCATCAGCAACAGTATCTGGTTTGATTAATGCGATTGATATTGATACACGGATTCTAAATATTAGCAGAGGCC
>NZ_JBEOPC010001230.1:0-243 GCF_040309765.1 Psychrobacter sp. TB20-MNA-CIBAN-0197 | reverse complement strand
AGCAAACGCTGCTTGATACTCAGGTTTTATCGCTTGCGTTAAAGCCGCGTCGCTACCGAACACTTCAGGATTGTGAGTATGCAGTTTATTAATAATTTGCTCATGCTGGCGGTTAAAGTTACGCCCTAAATGTATCTCACCAAACATCCAGTAAACCACGACGCCGACATAAGGCAATATAAACAGCACCACCATCCATGCTAGCCTAGCCGATGAGGTCAAATCATGACGCGAGAGTATCCG
>NZ_JBEOPC010001229.1:0-243 GCF_040309765.1 Psychrobacter sp. TB20-MNA-CIBAN-0197 | reverse complement strand
GTATAAAGCCGGGTGCGGTCTTCATAGCGAAGAGGTAAATGAAACAGCATGTCTTGTACTGTAGAAATACCTAGCTTTAGCAATCGCTCGGCCATTTTAGGGCCAACGCCTTTGAGTTCTGTTATTGGGTATTGGCTTAAGCTAGGTTTAGACAAGTTGGGCTCAAATCTTATTATTTGTAAGTGAGTTAAGTGTACTTATAGTGCGACGTGGCATCAAGCATGTTTTAAAGCTTGCCAAAAC
>NZ_JBEOPC010001228.1:0-243 GCF_040309765.1 Psychrobacter sp. TB20-MNA-CIBAN-0197 | reverse complement strand
GACCGGCTCTGCGCATTCGGCAGCGGCGAGAATCAACCGCGCCACTGGACGCGCCAGGTCTTGCAATCCGGCCCCGGCGCGGCCGATGCACTCCTGATCCTTGACCTGCCAGACCCGCGTGGCCGGGCGCTCGCCCAAGGCTGCAGCAAAGCGCCGGCCGAGTTCGCCGCCACCGCTGCGGCTGTCCGGCAGCAACCAGTGACGCGGGTTGAATTGGTTATCCACAGCGCGCAAACCCTGCAC
>NZ_JBEOPC010001227.1:0-243 GCF_040309765.1 Psychrobacter sp. TB20-MNA-CIBAN-0197 | reverse complement strand
TGACTATTTTACCTATAATGTGTTCGATCATTGCTGTAATTTGGCAATTAGGGCTACTGTCGAGTTTAGGCTTTGGCTTAGATCCTATGTCTATTTTGGTGCCGTTTTTAGTCTTTGCTATAGGTGTAAGCCATGGTGTGCAGATGATTAATGCTATTGGCAAAACAGTAGGTGAAGGAAAAAGTACGCGAATTTGTTGTCAGTCAAGTTTCAGGGCTTTATTAATACCTGGTGGTATTGCAC
>NZ_JBEOPC010001226.1:0-243 GCF_040309765.1 Psychrobacter sp. TB20-MNA-CIBAN-0197 | reverse complement strand
GGCTTAACAGAGCGAATTATTTTACTTGAAAGTAATCGTGCCCAGTAAAGCTCGCGATCATCGTAGTTTTTAGTTGTAACAATGCGTTGTTTGGCGTTTAACCATAATTGACTTGAATAATCAGCGATTAAGTCAGTTGCATGCCGAAAGTTGTTAAGGCTTTTCCATTGCTGTTCAAATTGATTCACCTCATCAGCAAAGGCCATTAGCACCTGAGGCATGGCTTGGGTCGCGGCTTCAATT
>NZ_JBEOPC010001225.1:0-243 GCF_040309765.1 Psychrobacter sp. TB20-MNA-CIBAN-0197 | reverse complement strand
CCAGCACACCAGGCTTGAGCAGTTCGACGGTGTTGCGCATGGTTCGTGCGCAAATGATGATTTTGCTCATGCGCCGGGTTTCGTAGTCTCCCGCGTTGAGCACTTGCGCACCCATCAGGTCGGCGACGTCGCGGGTGCGCGGCGCATTGAGTTCCGGCTGAAACGGGATGCAGCCAAGCAAGCGGAAATCACCGCTGCGCAGCAACGGCGAATGCTCCTTCAGACGCGTGGCGAAGGCGTCCA
>NZ_JBEOPC010001224.1:0-243 GCF_040309765.1 Psychrobacter sp. TB20-MNA-CIBAN-0197 | reverse complement strand
CTTTTACACCCTCTTCATCTAGATGCTCAATATGATCCGCCGAAAAGCCATTAAACTGCGCCACCAGCTTAGCACCCTGTTGATTAGATAACTGCTCAGCATGGCATTTTACTGGGAGGTTATGCTTTTTAGCCGCCTGGAAAACACGTTTGGTTTGCGAATAACTAAACCCAACATTTTCACAAAATACATCGACTGCATCAGCAAGATTATTAGCCACTACCTGATCTAGCATGTCAGTAC
>NZ_JBEOPC010001223.1:0-244 GCF_040309765.1 Psychrobacter sp. TB20-MNA-CIBAN-0197 | reverse complement strand
CCCATGCACAGCTCACGAGGCTGTGCATCGTCGTTTGCAGACACGAGCCTCCTGATCCCGGAACACGCTCTGCGAGTGCTTTATGAACACACGTCCGGTGTATTTCGATTACGCCGCCACCACCCCGGTGGACGAGCGGGTCATCCAAGTGATGATCGAATGTCTGGGCTTTCACGGTAACTTCGGTAACCCGGCGTCCAGCTCCCACGCGTTGGGCCGGCAGGCCCGGCAGACGGTCGAGCAG
>NZ_JBEOPC010001222.1:0-244 GCF_040309765.1 Psychrobacter sp. TB20-MNA-CIBAN-0197 | reverse complement strand
CATTTGCACTATGAGTTTTTAGTAAATGGCGTTCACCGTAATCCTAAAACTGTAAAACTTCCTAAGTCAGAGCCATTACCTCGCTCAGAACTTGCCAAGTTTAAACCTATTGCTGATAACTTTATTGCCCAGCTTGAGCGCAATCGCGAGCTACAGTTAGCACTTAAATAAAGTTTATCAATAAACATTAAAAAAGCCTTTGCAGGTTTAACCTGCAAAGGCTTTTTTGTATACGCTATAAACC
>NZ_JBEOPC010001221.1:0-244 GCF_040309765.1 Psychrobacter sp. TB20-MNA-CIBAN-0197 | reverse complement strand
CTTCCAGACCATAGATCTGGTGGAATTCGAACGCTTCGGTGTCGGCGGTACCGGTCATGCCGGACAGCTTGGTGTACAGACGGAAGTAGTTCTGGAAGGTGGTCGAGGCCAGGGTCTGGCTCTCGGCCTGAATGTTCAGACCTTCCTTGGCTTCGATAGCCTGGTGCAGGCCTTCGGACAGACGACGACCCGGCATGGTCCGACCGGTGTGTTCGTCGACCAGTACGACCTGACCGTCCTGGAC
>NZ_JBEOPC010001220.1:0-244 GCF_040309765.1 Psychrobacter sp. TB20-MNA-CIBAN-0197 | reverse complement strand
GGCCAGGCCTTTGCGCGAGCGGGTGAGGGCGTGGTGCACGGCGGTGTCGGCGAGGATCCAGATCAGCCAGGAGAAAATCAGCGTGCCGATCAGGCTGAACAGTTTGACGCTGATGTCATGGCCATCGCCTTCGGCGAACGCGATCAGCGAATGGCCCCAGACGCGCAGGCCCAGTTCGATGAAGATCAGCCACACCAGCAAATGCGTCAGGGTGTAGAAGAAGTTTTTCAGTCGCTCCGAATAC
>NZ_JBEOPC010001219.1:0-244 GCF_040309765.1 Psychrobacter sp. TB20-MNA-CIBAN-0197 | reverse complement strand
ACGCGCAGGTGATCGATCCGGATAATGCCGCGCCGATATCGACGCAGAGCAGCGGTTTGATCCGGGAAGTGATGGTTACGCTGGATGAGCGTTTTGTCGATGAGGCACTGGTGGAGCGCGCGCGCAATGGCGATGCGGGATGGAGTGCAGCGGAGATATTGCGGGCGCGGGCGGCGGCATTAGTGAAAGGTTCAGAGTGGCCCCTTCGCGAGCAGGCTCGCTCCCACAAGGGGTCGGTGTCGGG
>NZ_JBEOPC010001218.1:0-244 GCF_040309765.1 Psychrobacter sp. TB20-MNA-CIBAN-0197 | reverse complement strand
AAACAGATCATCAAAATAGCGTGGGTGTTTACGCAAGGCTGAGGCAAAAGTCCCACCGGCTTCGATATCGGCTTTTATTTGCAAAACCAGTTCTTTCATACTGGGATTATCCAATGAGTCCGCGACAATCTCAAAGGACTGGGTCAATGGCACGCCCGCTTTCATCATGGTTGCCAATTGACGGGCAAAGATGGCAATATCAATAGGTTTGATGGGTTTTTTGAAGGTGTAGAGGGGCTTGGGC
>NZ_JBEOPC010001217.1:0-244 GCF_040309765.1 Psychrobacter sp. TB20-MNA-CIBAN-0197 | reverse complement strand
TCATACAGGCGTTAGTCATTGACGAGCGATGAGTATAAGAATCATTGGTGTGATCATCCACTTAATAAACGGTTACTACACATTATGGATCTTTCCCTCTTATATTATGGCGCGCAGTGCTTAGCTGGTTTCATCGCGTTTGTGACGATTTGGGGTTTGTTGCCTCTTGATAATTGGTGGGTGCGCGGCGTTGAGTTCCCTCGTATTCAAATAATGGTGCTTGGCGTCGTTGCTTGGGTTGGCA
>NZ_JBEOPC010001216.1:0-244 GCF_040309765.1 Psychrobacter sp. TB20-MNA-CIBAN-0197 | reverse complement strand
GCGCTGCGTCGGTGCATCCAGCGTCAGCAGACGCGCATCGAATTTGCGCACCTGGTTGACGTAAGGCACTTTCACATGCAGACCCGGCTGGACATCGGCCTGAACCACACGACCGAATTGCAGCAGCACCGCGCGCTCGGTCTGAGCGACGATGTAGAAGCAATTCCAGCCCACCAGTACCACAACGACGCCAACGATCAGGGCGATCAGCGATTTATTGCTCATCAGCGGGTCTCCCTTGTAC
>NZ_JBEOPC010001215.1:0-244 GCF_040309765.1 Psychrobacter sp. TB20-MNA-CIBAN-0197 | reverse complement strand
CTTCAAGGTAATCAGAAAATGCATGTAGTGGTGCGCCATCTAACGTTAAAATACGTTCTGCAACTTCATCTACTTTTAGAAGTAGCAAGTTATAAATTTCTTCAAACTTAACGTGTAGTTCAAAAAAGTTACGGCCTTTAATATTCCAGTGAAAACCACGCGCATTCATGTATTGAATCTGGTAGCTACTCAATAATGTATTGAGTGACTTTATGATGTCTTCGCTTTTTGCGCTGTTTAGACC
>NZ_JBEOPC010001214.1:0-244 GCF_040309765.1 Psychrobacter sp. TB20-MNA-CIBAN-0197 | reverse complement strand
GCGTGACAATTAACTTGCCCTCACTATCACCTTAACTTCTATTATTAATAAGTGACCATTAATATAAATCGACTGCCATCTTCTTTACAGTATTATCATTATCATATCGTTGCCACCAGCGTTGACTCTTATAATCTTTTGTAAAACCTAAGTATAAGTTTTAAAAGCCGATAGGTATAAGGAAAATAGTTATCGCTTAGTATTATCCTGATGCGCGGACGTCGCAAAGTCCACAGAGGTAACA
>NZ_JBEOPC010001213.1:0-244 GCF_040309765.1 Psychrobacter sp. TB20-MNA-CIBAN-0197 | reverse complement strand
CTATACTGCGAACGTAATTATGATTGACTTTACGTTACTTACTCTATAATATCTCGCGCTCGCAATGGCACCTATGCCAGGATCGCGACCTGTATAGGATGTTTTAACTTTAACCGATCGGATGAGATTGTTATGAAAAGAACTTTTCAACCTAGCGTTTTAAAACGCAAACGTGCACACGGCTTCCGTGCTCGCATGGCAACTGTAAATGGCCGTAAAGTATTAGCACGTCGCCGCGCTAAAG
>NZ_JBEOPC010001212.1:0-244 GCF_040309765.1 Psychrobacter sp. TB20-MNA-CIBAN-0197 | reverse complement strand
ATACAGGGATAATGTTAACATTCTTAGGCGCACAGCGATGTATCTAAGGTGAATATAATCGTTGTCTTTGTAGCAGCGATGTCCCGAAATTAGATGGTGATTGTGGCGAATTGTCACTAGGCGAACCTTAACTGCTATGCTAAACTAAAGCATAAAGTGCCTTGATTATTTATCGTCGTTTATTAGCGCATAAAGATACTCGTCTTATCTTCCGAACTTATACTTATTACTCACCCTTTTGCGG
>NZ_JBEOPC010001211.1:0-244 GCF_040309765.1 Psychrobacter sp. TB20-MNA-CIBAN-0197 | reverse complement strand
AAACTAGCGAGAGCTGTTCCAAGAGTTTGCTGAAGCTGCTCTTTATTCATATTTAAAGTAAGCGCACCAGGCCCTAGTTCTTTACCGTTAAGTGCTTGCATAGGTACATGAAGCAATAACTCTTTATTTGATTGACTGGCAAGTGTTGCAAAAATTTGCGAATAAGGGGTATGGGGCAAAATTGAATACGACAATTGCCCAGGTAAGGAAAGGAACTCTAAGTCCCGTTGATGATAGCCTATAT
>NZ_JBEOPC010001210.1:0-244 GCF_040309765.1 Psychrobacter sp. TB20-MNA-CIBAN-0197 | reverse complement strand
CATCAAGTAAGGCTTTAGTGACTATAGTGACGTTGGTACGCTTTTGTGTAATTTCGTTTGTAACGAGCACTTCATCTTCGGTAAAGTTTCGCCCTGCAATTAAGTTAACGCCGTAGGTATTAATTGCGTGGTCATCTATAAAAATATAAGCGGTCCTGACACTTAGGCCTTCTTGTGGAGCAGGTTTTAAATTAAAGCTCGAAGCGCTGCCCCCCCCTGATAGCGGAATACTACTGCTTAATGC
>NZ_JBEOPC010001209.1:0-244 GCF_040309765.1 Psychrobacter sp. TB20-MNA-CIBAN-0197 | reverse complement strand
TAGTAATAGTTTCGATAGATTTTAGGGCCAGTACATTTTTTAGATTAAACATCCACTGCTATTTAGGCTCGCCCTTGAGGCGGTTTGCTCTTTGTTGCTCGGTTTTTTAATGAGCTTACTAAGTTACAAACTTCGCGCGGCGATTAAATAGCGCCTAGATAGAACAAGTTTTAATCCTAAAAGGTCAACAGGCCATAGTTAAATGCTAATTTATTAAATTTTTGCGCTATTTGCACATTATAAA
>NZ_JBEOPC010001208.1:0-244 GCF_040309765.1 Psychrobacter sp. TB20-MNA-CIBAN-0197 | reverse complement strand
CGTCATATAATTGCGAAAACGAACCATAGTTAGATTTATCGCCAGGAATTTCGGTTTTAGCTAACCATTGACCATTTACATGGTAATAAAAGTCATCTTGAGCACGTACCGATTTATCCATATTTTCCAGCTCAATACCTAAGGCAAAAGGAGCTGGAACTGGAGCGCTAACCGCGGGAGTCTCGTTTACTTTAATTTCTTGTTGTTCACCACAACCAACCAACCCAAGTGCCAGCGCAATACC
>NZ_JBEOPC010001207.1:0-245 GCF_040309765.1 Psychrobacter sp. TB20-MNA-CIBAN-0197 | reverse complement strand
ACATCACACATTCGAACAGCAGATCAGATTTGACGAGGGTCCCGTCCAGATCAACCACGAAGGGCATTGAAGTAGCGCAGGACGCTGACATCGGCAGTACGTCAGGCGGAGAGACGTTCATGCCCGTCGCCCTGGAAAAAGGACAAAGCGGAAAACGCAGTACCCTGAAACAATATTCACCAGCGAAAACGAAGCGACCGTCACAAGCCCGGACAAGCGCCAGACGTCCCCGATGACACCCACGC
>NZ_JBEOPC010001206.1:0-245 GCF_040309765.1 Psychrobacter sp. TB20-MNA-CIBAN-0197 | reverse complement strand
GTCATCGGCCGTCCCGATAGGGTGCTGGTACTGGCTCATGTGAAGCCTGTCTATGCCAATATCGATCCGCTACTGGACAGTGAGTATTTGTCGTATATCTATCGCGGTGCCAATACTATCTATCGCGTAGAGTGTGATGACGTTAATACTGATATTTTAGCCAATCCCCATGCCAATATTATCATTGATAATGTCGGTACAGGCAGCTAAGAAAATGGTCTGATTAGCATTAGGGTCTGTTGAAC
>NZ_JBEOPC010001205.1:0-245 GCF_040309765.1 Psychrobacter sp. TB20-MNA-CIBAN-0197 | reverse complement strand
AAATAGTATCGGGATTAACCAGCTCAACTACTTTTTTAAAGGTATTGCTGCCAATAACGCCTGGCTTTTGTTGGTTTAAATCAAGCTCAATAATAGTGCGGGCGCTAAACAGCGACATGCTCTGATACTGGGCTATGATTTCTTGCCAATCGAATCCTTGCATTAAAGTAAACTTAATTACTTCATCAAAACCTTGTTGCTTAGCACAGTCGCGAATTTGTTGTACGCACTGCGCTTCTTGAAAA
>NZ_JBEOPC010001204.1:0-245 GCF_040309765.1 Psychrobacter sp. TB20-MNA-CIBAN-0197 | reverse complement strand
ATATTACCCTTACGAGTGACAAACTGCGTGCCGGTCCAGATAGCTCTTACGCCATCATATTTTTCACTGACTAAATATTTACTTACATCATAATGCTTAGTTTCGTCATATACTTTAGCCAGTAAAACAGACGGTTGTGCTGCACTTATGCATTGCGTAAAAAGTACAATAACAATTAAAAGCAGGTGTTTAATAGTAAACATTGGCGCATCCAAGCACGTAAAAGTTGGCTTAAACTATAGTTG
>NZ_JBEOPC010001203.1:0-245 GCF_040309765.1 Psychrobacter sp. TB20-MNA-CIBAN-0197 | reverse complement strand
CTTTAGAGCAGGGCAAGTATCACCAAGTAAAACGTATGATGGGTTATTTTGGTAATAGAGTGACTGAGCTGCATCGCGCCAGTATTGGTCATATCACTTTAGACGGTTTGGAAAAAGGCGATAGTCGCTTCTTAACCGAAGAAGAAGTCGCCAAATTCTAAATTTTCGCCTTATTGAACCCTAAAATAATTTGTGAAAATAAGATTTAACATGAGCAGCCACTATTAAAGTGCGCTGCTTTTTGC
>NZ_JBEOPC010001202.1:0-245 GCF_040309765.1 Psychrobacter sp. TB20-MNA-CIBAN-0197 | reverse complement strand
GGTAAAATCGCTGTAAATAGTAATGAAGCTGGTGAAAATACCATTGAAGACGTTGCTGCTACGTTAGTTGCAGTATTAAATGCAGATAATACAAGCAAGCAAGTCTTTAGTATGCAGAATGGTGACACCGCTATTAGTGACGCTATTGAAAAACTATAATAAAGCGTAGCGCTATAATAGTTAAAGCAATAGAAAAGCGAGTAAGCCGAAAGGTTTGCTCGCTTTAATTTTGGAATGTTTTGTAA
>NZ_JBEOPC010001201.1:0-245 GCF_040309765.1 Psychrobacter sp. TB20-MNA-CIBAN-0197 | reverse complement strand
CCCAGGCTCTGGCCGATATGCGTCGCGACTACACCCGTGACGGTTTGACCGAGGCGCAAGCCCCGACCGAGCCGTTTGCGCTGTTTCACCAGTGGTTCGCCGATGCGGTGAAAACCGAGCAGGCGCCGGTAGAAGCCAATGCCATGACCTTGGCCACGGTCGATGCCGACGGTCGTCCGCATTGCCGCATTTTGTTGCTCAAGGGCCTGGACGAGCAGGGCTTCACCTTCTTCACCAACTACGAC
>NZ_JBEOPC010001200.1:0-245 GCF_040309765.1 Psychrobacter sp. TB20-MNA-CIBAN-0197 | reverse complement strand
ATTCTCGGTGGTATAAAGCTCGCCACGTGGGTTGAGTGCTTGCCCGCCGTTATCAATTACTTCACTTGCTAGCGGAATATCGCCTGTAATAACTAAATCGCCTTTTTCAACACGTTTTACTATTTCGTCGTCGGCTACATCAAATCCCGACGATACTTGAACGCGGCTTATGTATTTTGACGGCGGAATACGCATTGCGTGATTCGCTACTAAAATAGTCTCGATTTTCATACGCTCTGCAGCTC
>NZ_JBEOPC010001199.1:0-245 GCF_040309765.1 Psychrobacter sp. TB20-MNA-CIBAN-0197 | reverse complement strand
GGCTAAACTAATGGAGTCTTACGGTGCTAACTGTATTTACTGTACGGATTCTGCTGGTTACATGTTGCCCGACGACGTAAGTACCCGTATTGCGTTACTGCGCAGCGAACTTAACAGCGAGACCGAAATTGGCTTTCATGGTCATCATAATTTAGGCATGAGTATTCCAAATTCGCTGGCGGCAATCGAAATGGGCGCTAACCGCATCGATGGTTCGGTGGCCGGTTTAGGTGCCGGTGCAGGTA
>NZ_JBEOPC010001198.1:0-245 GCF_040309765.1 Psychrobacter sp. TB20-MNA-CIBAN-0197 | reverse complement strand
GACGTCCACGTCGTATTGGATGGTTTGATGCTGTTGTGATGCGTCATTCAAAACGTGTTTCAGGCATTACGAATCTGTCTTTGAATTCTATTGATGTGTTAAGCGGATTGGACACGGTTAAAATTTGTACAGCTTATGAGCGTAATGGAGAAAAAATCTTGCATTATCCAGCAAGCTTAAAAGAACTAGCAGAGTGCACACCAATTTATGAAGAGTTACCAGGCTGGAATGAAGATATTACTAAC
>NZ_JBEOPC010001197.1:0-245 GCF_040309765.1 Psychrobacter sp. TB20-MNA-CIBAN-0197 | reverse complement strand
CCTATGCCAATGGCTGCATAAATAAGGAAAAGGTTACTGATGCCAATTGCACTTAACAAGGTTGGGAATGTGAGCGAGATGATCAAATTCCCTGTATGCAGTAGGAAGGTCGATACCCCCGTACCAATTCCCCGGACATGTACCGGGAACAGCTCCGGCAGCATCACCCATACGACCGGGCCCCAGCTGACAGCAAAAATGACGATGAAAAGTCCTAAACATATAATCGTCGTCCACCCTGCAGC
>NZ_JBEOPC010001196.1:0-245 GCF_040309765.1 Psychrobacter sp. TB20-MNA-CIBAN-0197 | reverse complement strand
GGCTTGCGGTTCACGTAGACGAGCGGGATCTTCGCGGCGGTCACCATCTTCGTGATCTTCGGCGTCGCATCGGTATCGACCGCGTTCACGATGATCGCGTCGACCTTCTGCGCGATCATGTTCTGGACCTGGCTCAACTGCTTGCCGACGTCGTTGCCGCCGTCCTCGATCTGCACCGTCGCGCCGTCCTTCTTCGCCGAATCGGCGATGCTGTTGCGCAGGATGGTCAGGAATGTGTCGTCGAA
>NZ_JBEOPC010001195.1:0-245 GCF_040309765.1 Psychrobacter sp. TB20-MNA-CIBAN-0197 | reverse complement strand
GTAATGTAAAAGAAGCTAAAGACTACATTTCACGCCTAAAGGGTGTAACTGGTGTTATTGATCAGCTTATTATTGATTTAACTGTACGTGCAGAAAAAGGCATCATTGCCCCTAAATTTGTGTTCCCACATGTTATTGATTCAAGCAAAAACATTATTCACGGTGCACCGTTTGAAAAAGGCGATGATTCTACATTGCTTGCTGACTTTAAACGTAAAGTAACAGCGCTTGAGATTAGCCAAGAC
>NZ_JBEOPC010001194.1:0-245 GCF_040309765.1 Psychrobacter sp. TB20-MNA-CIBAN-0197 | reverse complement strand
GAAGTAATGGATATTACGGATTTACACCTCAAGGATTATCTGCAGGGCTTTCAGGAGACACTCAAGAATCAACAGGCCGACTATCGTGTAGCCATTCTTGAGGCAGGATCGGATGCCGGGGAATTTGAACGCTTCATCAATCGACAGTTTCGCCTGCGATTGCAGCATTACATGCTCACCTCCAGAGCCCGGGCGCTGGAAACCCGCTTGGCGATAACCTCGCGCAGTACGCACTTCTTGCTCTA
>NZ_JBEOPC010001193.1:0-245 GCF_040309765.1 Psychrobacter sp. TB20-MNA-CIBAN-0197 | reverse complement strand
AACAATGTCTCAGAAGACAGCAGCGATAATCGCCACGGCGCAGCAACGACGGCGCGGCAGTGGCAAGTGTTATCACAACTACAGCGCAATCGCTGGGTGGGTACCACGCATATTTATGAGCAGTTGATGATGGCAGGCTTTGATATTAGCCTGCGCACGGTACAGCGCGACCTAAATGCGCTGGCGAAACGTTTCCCTATCGAAAAAAACAATGCCAATCCGCAAGGCTGGCGCTGGCGTGATGA
>NZ_JBEOPC010001192.1:0-246 GCF_040309765.1 Psychrobacter sp. TB20-MNA-CIBAN-0197 | reverse complement strand
AAATTCAGCTATTGCAGGAAGTGTTATTTCAACAGAACCAGGTAATTCAGTTCCATTTAATCCACCAAAAGCTGTTGGTATTTGATTCGAATAATCACCTTCGAATGTAATATCTGTTTCTGTACGATAATTAAAACCAAAACGGCTGTTATCATCTAGCTGATACATTAAACCAACATTTAAAGCGTAACCTGTATCATCACCTTCCAAGTTCACAACTTCAGTGCTTGAAGCAAATGGTAAACC
>NZ_JBEOPC010001191.1:0-246 GCF_040309765.1 Psychrobacter sp. TB20-MNA-CIBAN-0197 | reverse complement strand
GTACACGCACGGCATGGCCGTTTAATTTACCATTAAGCTCAGGAAAAATATGCGTAATATCCGTTGCACTACCGGTTGTAGTAGGAATTAAACTTGTACCGCACGAACGCGCACGGCGTAAATATTTATGAGGGGCATCAATAATAGTTTGGGTATTGGTAATGTCGTGAATAGTAGTCATTGAGCCGTGCTTAATGCCCACTTTTTCTTGCAGTACTTTTACAATTGGCGCTAAACAGTTAGTAG
>NZ_JBEOPC010001190.1:0-246 GCF_040309765.1 Psychrobacter sp. TB20-MNA-CIBAN-0197 | reverse complement strand
GTTCTGACACTTCATATAAATCTAAATAAATAAATGGTACTGAGGTCAAAAAGCAAAAAAATCCAAACGATACAAACATAGAACTGAGTATGTCGGCACGTGCATCTTTATTACTGAGTACTGTTTTATAGCTGTCGAAAAACAGAGCGAGACCCTTTTTTTCGTTTTTGTGAATAGGAATATCAATTAGATACACTTGCACAAATGCCAATATTAAAAAGCTATACCCAGCAAGAACCAAGAATA
>NZ_JBEOPC010001189.1:0-246 GCF_040309765.1 Psychrobacter sp. TB20-MNA-CIBAN-0197 | reverse complement strand
CAAGGGCACCGTTGAACAGCACGCCATCGACGCTTTGCAGGCGCTCGACCGGCTCCCGCAACGGCCCGGCCGGCAGACAGCGCTGGTTGCCCAGGCCCCGTGCGGCATCGATCAGCACCAGTTCCAGATCCCGCGCGAGGCGATAATGCTGCATGCCGTCGTCAGACAGAATCAGGTCCAGTGGCTCACTGGCGATCAAGGCTTTGACGGCGGCGCTGCGATCAGGGTCGATCATCAGCGGCACGC
>NZ_JBEOPC010001188.1:0-246 GCF_040309765.1 Psychrobacter sp. TB20-MNA-CIBAN-0197 | reverse complement strand
CCAAGCTGCTCTCTAAAGAGAACCGTGTACAGTTAATTGATGATACTCGCGCCGAATACATTAAAGTGCGTGAGCGTCTGGCCAAGCGCCAGCCCAAAGCCGCTAAGATATCGTACGCTGAGTCGGTTAAGATTGGCTTTCAATATGACTGGGAAAACTATACGCCGCCTGTCCCTAATAAGTTAGGACAAGTAATATTTGACGACTACCCTATCACCAACCTGCTGCCTTATATTGACTGGACAC
>NZ_JBEOPC010001187.1:0-246 GCF_040309765.1 Psychrobacter sp. TB20-MNA-CIBAN-0197 | reverse complement strand
CTGCCGTTCTATTCGCGGCAGGTTGCGACGGTCGGATTGCGTTACGAGATCAACCGCTGGACGTACAACATCGATGGCTTCGCCCAATCGAAACAGCGTTCGCCGGGCACCGGTGTGAATGCGGATGGCAGCTTCAACGGCAACTACATCACCGAAGGCACAGCGGACGGGCAGTACGGCGACATCCCGGGTTACGTGACCTGGAACGTGCGCGGCGGCTACGACTTTGGTCCGCAGGTGTCGAAC
>NZ_JBEOPC010001186.1:0-246 GCF_040309765.1 Psychrobacter sp. TB20-MNA-CIBAN-0197 | reverse complement strand
ATGCCACACTTGACGGTCGTTTATTAATGCAAACATGCCGTCTTTTATTTCCATTTTAAAACAAGGCTCAGCTTGCTTGTTTTCGTATACAAGTAGCTCGCCGCCTTCTAAGTTTTCATGAGAAACGCCGCATATACATACATGATCAAAACCATCTTGATGTACGCCTTCTGGCGCTGCCGGCGTATCGCTGTTAATTGCAAGCATACGGAACTGATGAATTTCAATATCACGCTGCTCATCAAT
>NZ_JBEOPC010001185.1:0-246 GCF_040309765.1 Psychrobacter sp. TB20-MNA-CIBAN-0197 | reverse complement strand
AGTAAGAGCAGTGATTTATCAAGACACAGCAAAAGATGCAGAGTATGGGTTTGAAAATGCATGGTACCGCGACAAAGTTATTTTTGCAGGCGCTGAACTTACTTATGAGCAAGTAAAGCTTCAAAATACAGACGAACTCGACAAAATTGACGTTATTTTGTCTCGATTGGATTCAATAGATACGCCTTGGGGCGAAGAATCGTTAAATGGAAAATTAACAGTTAGAGACGATGTTTACATTAACGC
>NZ_JBEOPC010001184.1:0-246 GCF_040309765.1 Psychrobacter sp. TB20-MNA-CIBAN-0197 | reverse complement strand
AGTCAATTCATACCGTGGTATTTGGACCTGAAGGTAAAACGGTAGAGATACAAATTCGTACCAGCGACATGCATCAAGATGCTGAGTTAGGGGTGGCTGCACACTGGATGTACAAAGAAGGTGCATTACCAGGGCGCGGTTCGGGTTATGAGCAAAAAATCAGCTGGTTGCGTAAGCTACTCCAATGGCAAGAAGAAGTGGTTGATGGTGGCGATTTAGCAGAAGAGCTTAAAAACCAAGTAGTAG
>NZ_JBEOPC010001183.1:0-246 GCF_040309765.1 Psychrobacter sp. TB20-MNA-CIBAN-0197 | reverse complement strand
ACGTACGCCTGATGTTTTATAACCAATACCTGAGTAACCAATTGCATTTAATGAAGATGAAATTGACTGTACTACTGATGCAGAACCCGGTTGCTCATTTACGTTATTACGGAAATCACCTTTACAAAGTGCTTTCTTTTTAAAGTAACCATACGTACCTGATACTGAGTTGCGTCCGTAAAGTTGCACATCTTTAGCTGCCCAATCACCTGTTAGACCAACATCGCTCCAACGGTTAACTTGTTC
>NZ_JBEOPC010001182.1:0-246 GCF_040309765.1 Psychrobacter sp. TB20-MNA-CIBAN-0197 | reverse complement strand
GCCCAAGATCAAGGACATCGCCATCGACATGCTCTCCCGCCTCAATTTGATAAACATCTAGCGACTTGAGCGCAAGGCCAAGTGAGCGAGAATCGTCAAGCGAATGATCGACATCCATCGGCCTGGTTGGATGATGGATAATAAATTCGAGGGTTACACTACCCACCCCACCATCCTTCGTCACCTTAAAATAGATGCTCTCTGTCTTATTCTTATTATCTTCGTTAAAAGACAATGTCTTTGCCC
>NZ_JBEOPC010001181.1:0-246 GCF_040309765.1 Psychrobacter sp. TB20-MNA-CIBAN-0197 | reverse complement strand
AACCGGCAATGCGTTGATCTTGTTGACCATCGCCTCGAGTTTTTCCTGCAACTGTTCGAGGCTGCCGGGAACGGTCGGAATGGTGACCGGCCGTGCCTTGGGGTCGAACGCGACTTTCGGCGCTTTGGGATAGAAATCCAGCGAGATATACAACTGACCGGTGAGCAGGTTGCCATTGCGGGCCTGGGCGCGCAGACCATTTTCGATGAACGTGCCGATCAGGCGCGCGCCGGTGGCCTCGTCGTT
>NZ_JBEOPC010001180.1:0-246 GCF_040309765.1 Psychrobacter sp. TB20-MNA-CIBAN-0197 | reverse complement strand
CGCTATTACAAAGCACTTGTCTAATATTTTTAAGACTGGTGAACTGGAGCAAGAAGTGGTTAGTTCCATTTTGGAACAAACCACTGAACACGGTGCAATAGCTGGGAAAACACAAAAATCAAAAACTAAATTTTACAATCTTGATGCTATTATTTCCGTGGGCTACCGCGTTAACTCAACCCAAGCAACGCGCTTTCGCCAATGGGCGACTAAAACATTAAAGCAGCATTTATTAAAAGGCTACAC
>NZ_JBEOPC010001179.1:0-246 GCF_040309765.1 Psychrobacter sp. TB20-MNA-CIBAN-0197 | reverse complement strand
CGCTCTTTTCTTGGGTTAACTGGTCAGCGGCAAGCACTTGAGTCAAGGGTTTGATAGGCCATGTCATGACAAATCTGGCACCACCAAGCTCACGGCTTTCATCGACCTTCATACTACCATTAAACCAAAAAGCAATACGCGACACAATCGACAGCCCTAAGCCATAGCCACCAGATGCCCGTGTACGGCTATCATCCAAGCGTGAGAATGGGATAAAAACTTTTTCGCGATCGGCTTCTGGAATAC
>NZ_JBEOPC010001178.1:0-246 GCF_040309765.1 Psychrobacter sp. TB20-MNA-CIBAN-0197 | reverse complement strand
AAGTTATCCCTTGCGAAATACAATAGACAAGATTGCGTACTGGTTCTACGTATTTTTAACAAATTAAATTTACTTGATTTTGCTGTTGTTAGGAGTCAATTAACGGGGCTTGAACTTCATAGAATGGGCGGTTCAGTCGCTTCATTTGTTAACCTTTATCTGCCCTTACTTCACCGAAGTGGTTATGTTGCACCTAATTTAGGAGATCATGGCTTAAGTTTTGATAGTCCTGGAGGGTATGTAATG
>NZ_JBEOPC010001177.1:0-246 GCF_040309765.1 Psychrobacter sp. TB20-MNA-CIBAN-0197 | reverse complement strand
CCATCGCTATGAGCGACACAGCATGATCATCACATCAAACAAATCATTTGAGCAATGGGATGAACTATTTGAAGATTCAACGATGACAGTCGCGGCAATCGATCGTTTGGTTCATCATGCCACGATTATTCATTGTGAAGGTGACAGCTACCGACGCAAAACAGCGCTCAATAAGAGTAAATAAAATTCGGTATCAACCGGCCAAGATAATTGACGCGGAACCGGCCAAGTTAATTGACGCTAGAT
>NZ_JBEOPC010001176.1:0-246 GCF_040309765.1 Psychrobacter sp. TB20-MNA-CIBAN-0197 | reverse complement strand
GCCTGGGCGCTGATCGCTAAAGCACTGCCTGCCAATAATATTGATAGCCGTTTCATATAAGCCTTGCTTCTTGTCATTTGAAGTAGGTAATGATAGCCAACTTACTATTAGTAGGCAAATATCTTTTGTGCCAGCTCAGTATCCGTCGTGCTCTGTCGTGTGGCTATTATTGTCCGCGAATGGCTGCTAATGTCTTGGCCAGCTCGTCACGCGCCCCGATAAAACCATCAATACCCTTAGGTAACA
>NZ_JBEOPC010001175.1:0-246 GCF_040309765.1 Psychrobacter sp. TB20-MNA-CIBAN-0197 | reverse complement strand
CCTTAGCGTATTAAAGCTAAGGTATTTGGAATTTAAAATAAGGAGTGTTAAATGCGTATTTTTCAAGTTGGCTTACTGTGCTTAGCACTGTTTGTGCAATACAGATTATGGTTTGGTCATAATGGTTTACAAGACTACACACGGCTAAAAGGTGCTGTAGCGTCGCATCAAGTAACTAACGAAAAGCTCATTAAACGTAATAAAGTACTTAAAGCAGATATTGAAGACTTAAAGCTTGGCCAAGAA
>NZ_JBEOPC010001174.1:0-246 GCF_040309765.1 Psychrobacter sp. TB20-MNA-CIBAN-0197 | reverse complement strand
ATACAGAGGTTGT
Source organism: Psychrobacter sp. TB20-MNA-CIBAN-0197 (assembly GCF_040309765.1). NCBI lineage: Bacteria > Pseudomonadati > Pseudomonadota > Gammaproteobacteria > Moraxellales > Moraxellaceae > Psychrobacter > Psychrobacter sp. TB20-MNA-CIBAN-0197. The sequence goes on along the minus strand of NZ_JBEOPC010001174.1, from coordinate 233 downwards.
TGTTCAAGTCATCGAACAATTTGTGAACAGAGGTCTTGATACAGAGGAAGCTTTCCGTCAAACGCTTCTTCAACTAAAAGGCTCTTACGCAATTGCCCTTTTCGATAACGAAAACAAAGAAACAATCTATGTGGCGAAAAACAAAAGCCCATTATTGGTTGGTTTCGGCGAAGATTTCAACGTTGTGGCTTCTGACGCAATGGCGATGCTTCAAGTAACGAACGAATATGCGG
>NZ_JBEOPC010001173.1:0-247 GCF_040309765.1 Psychrobacter sp. TB20-MNA-CIBAN-0197 | reverse complement strand
CTCCAAAGGTCATCATTGAGGTGCATCTATCGCAAGGATTACCTGCATTGACCATCGTTGGGCTGCCTGAAGCCGCCGTGCGTGAGAGTAAAGACAGGGTACGCTCCGCCATTCTCAATTCAGGTTTCCAGTTTCCTAACCGCCGCCTCACGATTAATTTAGCCCCTGCTGATTTGCCAAAAGATGGCGCGCGTTTAGACTTACCAATTGCTATCGGTATACTGGCAGCAAGCGGACAGCTTGAGCC
>NZ_JBEOPC010001172.1:0-247 GCF_040309765.1 Psychrobacter sp. TB20-MNA-CIBAN-0197 | reverse complement strand
CCGCCAGCGTCCCCAGTGCCACAGCGGCAATCGCGGTGTAGCAGGCGATCTCCAGCGAGCGCAGTACCGAGCCCATCAGTTGCGAGTTGTCGAGCAGGCCGACATACCACTTCACTGACCAGCCACCCCACACCGTCACCAGTTTCGAGGCGTTGAACGAGTAGATCACCAGAATCAGCATCGGCAGATAAATGAACATCAAGCCGAAGATCAGCATGAACTTGGAAAAATTGAAGCGTTTCATCCC
>NZ_JBEOPC010001171.1:0-247 GCF_040309765.1 Psychrobacter sp. TB20-MNA-CIBAN-0197 | reverse complement strand
ATCGAGACTTCAGCCTATCCAACGCCTGCACGCCGCCCGCTGAACTCTCGGTTGAGCACCGGGAAACTGCGGGACAGTTTTTCTTTGCACTTGCCCGATTGGCGCAGTGGTGTAACCCGAATGCTTATGGAAGTTCTAGATAAATGACCACGACAACGCGCAAAGGCATCATTCTCGCTGGTGGTTCGGGTACTCGTCTGCACCCACTGACCCTTGGCGTGTCCAAGCAAATGCTGCCGATCTACGA
>NZ_JBEOPC010001170.1:0-247 GCF_040309765.1 Psychrobacter sp. TB20-MNA-CIBAN-0197 | reverse complement strand
CTTCCAAATCCTCGTAGTTACTGGGGACGATATCAGCGCCAAACGCACGTTTGTGTCCTGCCACCGCTGATGACATACATAGACGGGAGTTAGAATCGATATTGTTATTACCGATAAAGCCCTTGATAAATTTATTGGCGACATAATAATCTTCAGTCAATAGCTGCCCTGAGACATAGAACATAATGCTGTCGCGACCATGCTTGGCAATGGTGTCATTTAGGCGATGAGCAATATCTTCTAATAC
>NZ_JBEOPC010001169.1:0-247 GCF_040309765.1 Psychrobacter sp. TB20-MNA-CIBAN-0197 | reverse complement strand
ATCAGCTACCGTATCAATGAAACCGTTTTCAGTTAAAATGGCAGACATAGAAGTTTCCCGCAGAACGTGGAAGTTCGCCGTTTTCTTGCCGCGGTCGGCAAAATCAACGGAGCGGACAATCTCATCATGAAGGGCATTGCGATACGTGGTGGTTGGTGCTGAAACGCCAGGGTACACATAACTTTCAAAACCTGTGCCTCCGCCAGCATTAATATGAATAGACACGAAATAGTCAGCTCCCCAGCTG
>NZ_JBEOPC010001168.1:0-247 GCF_040309765.1 Psychrobacter sp. TB20-MNA-CIBAN-0197 | reverse complement strand
GGATCGCACCTTCAATCAGGTTCTTTTTGACCGTGGCAATCGCCTTGTCCACGAGATTGGTACGGTCGTATACCGTGACCGCCACCACCCCCTCAGGTAGTGACCGATTGACTTGCTCCAGTTTGGCGGCAACGGCCTGAGAGACGGTTCGGCTATTTTCACCGATCAACATGAACACAGTGCCAAGCACGACTTCACGACCGTTTTCGGTAGCGGCCCCCGTACGCAGCTCACGGCCGATATCAAC
>NZ_JBEOPC010001167.1:0-247 GCF_040309765.1 Psychrobacter sp. TB20-MNA-CIBAN-0197 | reverse complement strand
GGCGGAATCGAAGGACCCAGGCAAGCAGATCTCCAAGGCGACCAACTCGGTGATCTGGCGGATCGGCCTGTTCTATCTGGTTTCGATTTTCATCGTGGTGGCGCTGGTGCCGTGGAACGATCCTACCCTGGCCAACCTCGGTTCCTACCAGACCGTACTTGAGCGCATGGGCATTCCCAACGCCAAGATGATCGTCGACATCGTTGTGCTGGTGGCAGTGACCAGTTGCCTGAACTCGGCGCTGTAC
>NZ_JBEOPC010001166.1:0-247 GCF_040309765.1 Psychrobacter sp. TB20-MNA-CIBAN-0197 | reverse complement strand
CCTCGATTCAGGTCGATGCCAGCACCCTCGACAACCCCGAGAAACTCAAGCAGTTCCAGCAGGCGCAGGATCAATTGACCGGCGCATTGAGCCGCTTGATGGTGGTCTCCGAGCGCTACCCGGATCTGAAGGCCAACCAGAACTTCCTCGCTCTGCAATCGCAACTCGAAGGCACGGAAAACCGCATTGCCGTGGCGCGTCGCGACTTTATTCTGGCGGTGCAGAAGTACAACACCGAGATCCGCAC
>NZ_JBEOPC010001165.1:0-247 GCF_040309765.1 Psychrobacter sp. TB20-MNA-CIBAN-0197 | reverse complement strand
ATAGGTCGTTATACTTATTGACGCTACTTTTAACTTCACTATTTAAATTGGCTAATAGTGCGTACATCTTAGTTATATTATGTCTAAGCTGTTAAGATACGCCGTCTAAATAATGTAGAACGGTTATATAAGTATAATGTCTAAATTTTTCTTTATGGGTAAGCCCGACATAATGGGTAAAAATAACAGTAACGGTTTTAGTCCTAAGCGCAATGAAAAAGTGGGCAGCGAGCTTCATCCATTATCG
>NZ_JBEOPC010001164.1:0-247 GCF_040309765.1 Psychrobacter sp. TB20-MNA-CIBAN-0197 | reverse complement strand
GATAAAACCCACTCTGAGCGCTACAACCGTAAATGGGACATGCAGTATGCGCCAAGCATCTGTCATGGTTGCTCAGCTGGTTGTAATATCTCACCGGGCGAGCGTTATGGCGAGCTGCGCCGTATCGAAAACCGCTACAACGGCGACGTAAACCGTTACTTCTTATGTGACCGTGGCCGCTTTGGTTATGGCTATGTCAATCGTGACGATCGTCCAACCCAAGCGCTTGAGCGCATCAATGATAAAC
>NZ_JBEOPC010001163.1:0-247 GCF_040309765.1 Psychrobacter sp. TB20-MNA-CIBAN-0197 | reverse complement strand
ACTACAAAGTTGTATAACGACTAAAGATACAGTCGCACGTTTGGGTGGTGACGAATTTACATTGATTTTAGAGGGTGTAAATAGCCCGGATGAAGCATCAAAAATTGCCGAAGCTATAAAAAATAGCTTAATGCAGAGTATTAAAATAAAAAAAGAAACAGTGTATGTTACAGCAAGCATAGGTTTAACGTTTTTTCCTGCTGATGGCTTAACAGTAGAAGAGCTCGTTAAACGTGCTGATCAAGCG
>NZ_JBEOPC010001162.1:0-247 GCF_040309765.1 Psychrobacter sp. TB20-MNA-CIBAN-0197 | reverse complement strand
AGCTATGATAGCGTGGAAAGGGTTAAGCTTTTTCTGGCCTTCTGAAGTAGTGCAATTTGAGCTGGAAGGCTCAATTGCAAAACAAACTATTATTGGTGAAATTTACGATCGAGAATTAGTACCCAAAGCGCGTTTAGCGGCAACCGGTGTTGATGTTTCGGCATATGATAGGGAAGAATTTGAGCGGTTATTAATTAAAACCGGTAACCGTGAATATGTAGATTTAGATTTTCGTTGGATATTAAAC
>NZ_JBEOPC010001161.1:0-247 GCF_040309765.1 Psychrobacter sp. TB20-MNA-CIBAN-0197 | reverse complement strand
GTGCGGCATGCCGCAGACGCCACGGCCGCTGGCGACCAGTTGCATCATCATCACCGTCAGCTCGGAAGTGCGCACCTGCGCCGGTTCGATGTCGGCCGGTTCGAGGAAGCGGGTGAAGATGTCCAGGCGATCGCGCTCGACCGGGTAGGTGATCAGCGTTTCCGTCAACAAGTCTTCAGGAACGATGGACGGCTTGCTCGCCAGCGCATGCTGGTTGGCCACCGCGAGCATGGCTTCGTAGGTGAAC
>NZ_JBEOPC010001160.1:0-247 GCF_040309765.1 Psychrobacter sp. TB20-MNA-CIBAN-0197 | reverse complement strand
ATATAGAGCTTAGCCCTTCAAAAACAGTGGCACTAATGCCGCTTGTTAATCATGCTCAAACACCGCTTGCCGGTGAGCGTGCTGAAGATATTTTAGCCAGTATTTGGCAACAAAATAAATTACCAACTCTTATACGTGCACCTCGCGTAAACACCAAAGAGCTTCCACCGCTGGATGATCAATACCGTTTAGACAATGCTATGCAATGGTTAAGCACTCAACAAGCTGACTATGTACTAACAGGCAG
>NZ_JBEOPC010001159.1:0-247 GCF_040309765.1 Psychrobacter sp. TB20-MNA-CIBAN-0197 | reverse complement strand
CAAAAAAGCCTCTGATATTTCGAGGTAACTAGGGCTTTTTTCTTTTATCTTTTCAGTTAGTAAAAAAAATAAGAAAATGCTTTTAATGCTTTTAATGCTTTTAATAGCTTTTAAGCTCGCTGTAGCCCTTACTGTTACTGACTTTCAGACCCCATTAAAGGACGTTTAGTTACCCATTAAAGGACGTTTAGTTACCCATTAAAGGACGTTTAGTTACCCATTAAAGGACGTTTAGTTACCATTAAAG
>NZ_JBEOPC010001158.1:0-247 GCF_040309765.1 Psychrobacter sp. TB20-MNA-CIBAN-0197 | reverse complement strand
ATGGTTTGATGTTCCCTCGCAGCATTACTATATTTTTGGTACGACATTTCTGACTCAAGACTTTTATTTCATTGCCGCTTTTGCCATTATTGCTGCATTTATGCTATTTATGGTGACTGTTTATGCAGGTCGCGTATGGTGCGGTTATGCTTGTCCACAGACGATTTGGACACACCTGTATCAGTATGTTGAAAAGTGGATCATTGGTGATCGTAATAAACGCATAAAGTTCGATAAAGAACCAATG
>NZ_JBEOPC010001157.1:0-247 GCF_040309765.1 Psychrobacter sp. TB20-MNA-CIBAN-0197 | reverse complement strand
ACAGAAGCCATTAACTTGGTCGCTAACGGATTAAAAAAGCGCTTAAATGAAAGTCATACCATAATGATATCTCCGCTTGAGCATCATGCAAACATAGTGCCTTGGCAAATAGTGAGTCAACAAACGGGTGCTAAATTAATAGCGCTTCCACTAAATAAAAATGGCACGCTGAACACCAAAGAATGCTGTGAATTTATAAAAGAAACAAAACCTACCCTATTAGCTATTACACAAGCATCTAACACAC
>NZ_JBEOPC010001156.1:0-247 GCF_040309765.1 Psychrobacter sp. TB20-MNA-CIBAN-0197 | reverse complement strand
GAGCTCGACTGCCTCAACGCGCAGTACCAAATCAGCCACGACAAGAAGGCTGAAGGCTATGCCAACGCGGAAAAACTCTGGCTGACCGGCAAATCGCAACCGGCTGCGTGTGACGCGTTGTTCGGCATCTGGGCCGCCGATGGCCAGCTCACCGAGCAGAAACGCTGGGAGCGCACCAAGCTTGCCGCGCAGGCCCGCAACTATCCGCTGGCCAACAGTCTGATCAACGGCCTGACCACCCTCGCCC
>NZ_JBEOPC010001155.1:0-247 GCF_040309765.1 Psychrobacter sp. TB20-MNA-CIBAN-0197 | reverse complement strand
ACCTAATGCTTCATTCTTGTACAAGGAGGCGGCAATAGCATTTTCGATAACCATAATTTCGTTATAGCTTAGATAGCTAAAAGTATCGATCATCGGATAGGCAATAGTCAGTTGGCGCAGATTAGGCAAAAGAATACCAGAATAAGGCGAAATAATAGCCAACAAAACCAGTGCAATTTGCGTCAAAAACATATACCAAACGTACTGGCGTTTAATTAACATCATGCTAAGCACTGCACCACCGACC
>NZ_JBEOPC010001154.1:0-247 GCF_040309765.1 Psychrobacter sp. TB20-MNA-CIBAN-0197 | reverse complement strand
CAATTGGCTTTGCGTTTACATCACTTTGCTTAGCAGATAGCCACAGGCTATGACCATTTTCTATTGAAAAATTGTCCTGTTTATTAATCTGTTCGTTTTGCGCATTCTGATAAGTGAACAAATCCGTTAAGTCATGCTCAAGCGCTTGCCATAAGCTATTTGTTTGCTCAGAGTCATCACTCGCGTTATCAACGCTTGGTTGATTGGCTTGCTTAGGAATCAGCACATGACTATTCAACCATAATGC
>NZ_JBEOPC010001152.1:0-248 GCF_040309765.1 Psychrobacter sp. TB20-MNA-CIBAN-0197 | reverse complement strand
ATCGTTAATAGCCCATAAGCGTTTATGCTTATCATACTCAATACCAGATACTTCTTTGAGCCTAGGGTCAACAGAAATCATTTTTTTGCTATACAAGGTATAAATAGCAGAGCCTATATATGTGGCACTAAAAATAAACAGAGCAGCAATAGAAAGTAGAATGCTTTTTTTCAACATCAAATTAATATATTTCAGAATGTTAATTAATATATCGTTATTATCGCTGATGGTAGAAGAGAACTAAAGAC
>NZ_JBEOPC010001151.1:0-248 GCF_040309765.1 Psychrobacter sp. TB20-MNA-CIBAN-0197 | reverse complement strand
CGACCAGACAAAAACACCATGCTTACCCATGGCGAGAAACTCAGATACGCTATAAAAGTAAGGCTGCATAATATTTTCCTAGCCGTTATTTGTTTTGACGACAGTCATTGCCGTCATTTGGCTTGCCCGCGAATATACTCTTTGACACACGCTTTGCCTTGATCACGATACAAGATAATCGTATTGGTACGATAAATCGCTAACGTCGCGACCAATAAATAACTACCGACAATCATTAGTAATAATGG
>NZ_JBEOPC010001150.1:0-248 GCF_040309765.1 Psychrobacter sp. TB20-MNA-CIBAN-0197 | reverse complement strand
CCGCTATGGCTATCGATGCGATCATCGCACAGAAATCTTCTGGCATTTAGTGTGTCTAGGTGGGTGTGGGGGGGGGGGGGGGTGGGGTGGGGGGGGGGGTGGGGGGGGGGGCGGGGGGGGGGGGGGGGGGGGGGGGGGGGGGTGTGGGGGGGGGGGGGGGGGGGTGGGGGGGGGGGGGGTGGGGGGGGGGGGGGGGGCGGGGTGGGTGTGTGTTGGCGCAGGCCACGGGGGGGGAGTGGGCGGCCGCG
>NZ_JBEOPC010001149.1:0-248 GCF_040309765.1 Psychrobacter sp. TB20-MNA-CIBAN-0197 | reverse complement strand
CCTGGACGTTGTGCGCGATCTGAATCTGGTTGTCGAGCTTCACGCCATTACCAATCACGGTATCGGCCAGAGCGCCGCGGTCGATGGCGGTGTTCACGCCGATCTCGACATCGTCGCCGATGGTCACGCCACCGATCTGGGCGATTTTCTGCCAGACGCCTTTTTCGTTGGCGAAGCCGAAGCCCTCACCGCCGATCACTGCGCCGGACTGAATAACCACACGCTTGCCGATGCGCACATCGTGATAC
>NZ_JBEOPC010001148.1:0-248 GCF_040309765.1 Psychrobacter sp. TB20-MNA-CIBAN-0197 | reverse complement strand
ATGTGCTGCCGGGGATCGGCCTGTTCGCCCTGGCGGTGCTGAGCCTGATGATGATCCGCATTGCCGGCCGTGACATCCGTGAACTCTGGGACATTTTATGAAGCGTCCACCGACCGCCAGTGAACTCAATTTATGCCTGTGCCACAGCTGTGGCCTAGCCTGCGATATGACCGACGAGCCACACGAGTGCCCGCGCTGCGATGCGCCGCTGCATCGGCGCAAAACCAATTCGCTGACGCGAACCTGGG
>NZ_JBEOPC010001147.1:0-248 GCF_040309765.1 Psychrobacter sp. TB20-MNA-CIBAN-0197 | reverse complement strand
GATAATGACCGTATTGAATAATAAGCAACTGCTTGCCCATGAAGTCGTTGAAGACTCTAATCCTACGAATAATATTGACTTTCAAACCATTATTAGCCGCCGCTTGAACCGCCGCAGTATCTTAAAAGGTGGCACGGGATTGACGGCTGCTGCTTTTTTTGGTGCGCTGCCGTTGGTCGGCTGTAGTGACGACGATGACAGCAATACCATCAATAATAGCGCAGGCAACAATGCTGCTATTCCTGCAC
>NZ_JBEOPC010001146.1:0-248 GCF_040309765.1 Psychrobacter sp. TB20-MNA-CIBAN-0197 | reverse complement strand
GTGAACGAGAATGCGCCGAGGGCAATGGTCGCCGGGATCAGGCGTTTGGGAATATTGCTTTGGCGGAACATCTCCGCTGCAAACGGGTAAACAGCGAAGACGACGACGAACAACGACACGCCGCCATAAGTCAGCAGGGCGCAGACCAGCACGATCACCAGCATCGCTTGTTTAGTCCCGAGCAAGCGAATCGCAGCGGCGACGATCGAGCGCGAGAAACCGGACAGTTCGATGAGCTTGCCGAACAC
>NZ_JBEOPC010001145.1:0-248 GCF_040309765.1 Psychrobacter sp. TB20-MNA-CIBAN-0197 | reverse complement strand
GCGCAGCGCAATGAAATCAAAGCACTCGGTTATGATGAAGCCTTTATTCGCTTGTGGGAGTTTTATTTCTGCTACTGTGAAGGCGGCTTTTTGGAGCGTACCATCGGTGTGGTACAAGTAACAGCGGTCAAACCAAATAACATCGACACGCTACATTTTTCTGATTTACCAGCGGCAGACAAGGTATCCGCTTAACGCATTATTTGAGATAAGGTTGCGTATTGGTGCAAAAACGCCTAATACTGAGC
>NZ_JBEOPC010001144.1:0-248 GCF_040309765.1 Psychrobacter sp. TB20-MNA-CIBAN-0197 | reverse complement strand
CGCTTGCGCCGTTCGACCCGCAGCGAGCACCTGTGCACCGCCGAAGTCGCGGCGTTGTGCCTGGAGCTGGCCGGTGACAGCGCTGCCGCTTCGGCGCTGGACGCCTATTTCGATGTGTTCAGCCAGCATTACCTCGGTGCCAAGCAGCAACTGGACATAAATGAATCAACGCCCGCTCACGCCGAGCTGTTGCCCTATATACGAAAGCCGCAGCCGGAGTTGGCCCGATAGTGGCCCATACTGTCGAC
>NZ_JBEOPC010001143.1:0-248 GCF_040309765.1 Psychrobacter sp. TB20-MNA-CIBAN-0197 | reverse complement strand
CCATTATGCTCCATAACAAAGCCTTTAAAGAAACCTAGTGGAGGTGTTCTATTTCTAGCATTTGCTGCCATATTAGCTAAAAATACGCGATTTACTTTACTTTGTTTTGCTATAAATATTTTAAGCTCGTCGGCCCACTTGGTTTTACCCCACACACCGTCTAAGTCAAAAAATATAGAACTATTAAGCAATGCTTGTGGTTTTGGCTGCGCGATCCAATCTGCAAATTGATCGAACCACTGTGAGCG
>NZ_JBEOPC010001142.1:0-248 GCF_040309765.1 Psychrobacter sp. TB20-MNA-CIBAN-0197 | reverse complement strand
CTCAAAGCCAAGTCCTCGATATTCCTGAGCTCAAAAGACTCTTGACCCACCTTACCGAGTCCATGAGCATTTACTATCAACGCGGTTGCTCTGCGGGCGGGTACAACATGAAGTTGAAAAGTCCCGAGCTTGCGAAAGAATTCCAAAATGCCATGAATGACGCGCAGTGGATTTCATATCTACATGATGTTTTGTATTCGAGCGAGAAGCTGCATGGTGGCCATGGTGAGCGTGTAACAACGATGAGC
>NZ_JBEOPC010001141.1:0-248 GCF_040309765.1 Psychrobacter sp. TB20-MNA-CIBAN-0197 | reverse complement strand
CATCAAAGAAGGGTACAGGAACGATGGCGACACCAGCAGAATATTTGGCACGTTTTTTGACCAGCTTTTGGCAGTCTTTCTTTACTTTTTCCAAGTCTAAGCTAGGATCGATGGTATTTGGTAGTTTTTCAGCCAGTGGTGTGGTTTTCATAACGCATCCTTATAAATAGTTAAAATAAAAAAATCAGAGTAAAAGTCTCAATAGATAACAAGTCTCTCAGTTGGTTACTATTTTATGGATTTATAAG
>NZ_JBEOPC010001140.1:0-248 GCF_040309765.1 Psychrobacter sp. TB20-MNA-CIBAN-0197 | reverse complement strand
CGCTTGATAAGCGCGCTTACGCGGGCGGGCCAATGGCAGAAGCCGTGGCGCACAGTACGCGTTATCTCACTGATGAAGACCTGATCGCGATGGCAGACTATTTAAAAGTCGTGCCAGCCATTAAGACCGATGATTATTTGATACCAGTCAATGTCTCTCGCCTATCGCAACCAGTCAGTAACTCGATTATTTACGACTTACTTGAGCAAAAAGACTATCTGGCACATGCCAAAACCAATACTGTCAGC
>NZ_JBEOPC010001139.1:0-248 GCF_040309765.1 Psychrobacter sp. TB20-MNA-CIBAN-0197 | reverse complement strand
GCACTTGGCTGCCTGTCGGTGATCAATTTTTAGCCAGCTGGAGCGAGGATGGTTTCGGGCGCCTGGCCCTGGGAAATGAAGATTTCAGCGGTGACTACAGCCGCTTCCGCCACTTGGCGATGGATCAAAAATTCATCCATTGCATCGCTGCATCGCCGACCAGCCCGTCGGCAGTGATCGCCATTGATCGTGTCTCGCATGCCGTGAAAATCCTCGCTGGCGGCGTGGCTCCATTGCCTGCCGAACGC
>NZ_JBEOPC010001138.1:0-248 GCF_040309765.1 Psychrobacter sp. TB20-MNA-CIBAN-0197 | reverse complement strand
AAGCATGTGTACCAAAAGCAAGTTGTGCTTTTAAAATTCTTATTAAATCCATAGTTCTTATTTGCTCTTATTCTGCTTGTGCTAAAAATTCGCGCACAGAGTGTAAAGTAAAAGGCCAATATAATTTCTCGCCTTTTTCACTTTTTAATACAGGAATAGTAATTTGATACTCAGCAATAAGCTGCTCATCAGTCATAATATCGATTAGTAATAACTCACTGTTGTCATTTAGTACATCAGTGATAAGT
>NZ_JBEOPC010001137.1:0-248 GCF_040309765.1 Psychrobacter sp. TB20-MNA-CIBAN-0197 | reverse complement strand
ATGCAAGCCAATAGCATAAAGTAAAATGTCAAAATTCAGCTCATGTAGCCAATTGGCAAAATCAATCGTATCGCTAGACACATATTGAGCAAGCGGCCCGTCAGTTAAAATACCATCACTGCTCATTAAGCCACTTACAAGTTGCGTTATGATCAATATAAAAAACACTATCACCATACAGCTACCGGGTGCTGAATGGCCTAACGATTCGCTTGGTGATTTTAATGCCTTTAAAATAGCTCTAGGAG
>NZ_JBEOPC010001136.1:0-248 GCF_040309765.1 Psychrobacter sp. TB20-MNA-CIBAN-0197 | reverse complement strand
CCTGGCTTAGCTAGTACTTGGCCACGTTGTACGTCTTCACGCTTGGTACCACGGAGTAGTACACCACAGTTCTCACCTGCACGGCCTTCGTCTAGTAGCTTACGGAACATCTCAACACCAGTACAGGTGGTTTTTTGAGTGTCACGGATACCGACGATTTCGATTTCGTCACCAACTTTTACGATACCAGATTCAACACGGCCAGTTACTACGGTACCACGACCTGAGATTGAGAAGACGTCTTCGAT
>NZ_JBEOPC010001135.1:0-249 GCF_040309765.1 Psychrobacter sp. TB20-MNA-CIBAN-0197 | reverse complement strand
GTACTTTGTTTGGTGATGGCCTTGCGACGTCTGCCGCATCATTATTTGGCGGCCCGCCTAACACAACTTACTCAGAGGTAACGGGAGCAGTTATGCTTACCAAAAACTTCAATCCTAAAGTAATGATGTGGACAGCCATTATCGCCATTATTTTAGCCTTTGTTGCTAAAATGGGATCTGGCTTACAGACTATACCTGTACCTGTAATGGGCGGCATTATGATTCTACTTTTTGGCTCTATTGCTGTAG
>NZ_JBEOPC010001134.1:0-249 GCF_040309765.1 Psychrobacter sp. TB20-MNA-CIBAN-0197 | reverse complement strand
GACCCGACCACGCCGAACTATTCGACGGTGGTGGTCAACACCGCCAATGCCGCGCTGACCCAGCAACTGCAATGGCTGCCCTCGGCCTTGAATCTGGTGGTCGGCACCGACACCAGTGCGGCCTACGACGCGGGGACTGGCACCCTGACCGTCAGCGTCAATTACCCGGTGAGCAAGCTCAACCAGATCATGCCGTTTCTGGTGCTGCCGGGCATCGGCACGGTGCCCAATCTGCCGACGCACCTGACC
>NZ_JBEOPC010001133.1:0-249 GCF_040309765.1 Psychrobacter sp. TB20-MNA-CIBAN-0197 | reverse complement strand
CATTGAAGCAGTAATGTATGCGTTGCCTGATGTAGAGCAAGTACGCTCTATTTCAAAAACGGGTTTATCGGGTGTTACTGTTGTCTTTAAAGAAGGCACAGACATCTACTTTGCTCGCCAGTTAGTATTTGAGCGTTTACAAGCGGCAAAAGAGTTAATTCCGCAAGGCGTGGGCACACCAGCAATGGGACCTAACACCTCAGGTTTGGGTCAAGTTTTTCAGTATTTGTTAATTGCAGATAAAGATTC
>NZ_JBEOPC010001132.1:0-249 GCF_040309765.1 Psychrobacter sp. TB20-MNA-CIBAN-0197 | reverse complement strand
GCCATGCAGTCGGCAGTGTTGCCGTGGAAATGCTTTGGCAGGGTGGTTTTGCCGCCTGCCATGATGCCGGCGAGTTCAGTCATCGACTGCATGCTGTCGCGATTGAGGATCAGGCCCGTCGGGCTTGTGTCCATTGGTACGGTAGCAATCTGGGTTTGAGCGTTCATTCCTAACTCCATAGCCGACGACTTTGGCCGGCCTCCGGGGTGATTTCAGGGTTTGTTAGAACGACAGGGCGCGCAGCCAGGC
>NZ_JBEOPC010001131.1:0-249 GCF_040309765.1 Psychrobacter sp. TB20-MNA-CIBAN-0197 | reverse complement strand
CGACGACGCTCAGGTACCACGGCGAGCCGATCCGTGCGTTGCACATGACCGGCGACATCCGCTTCCTCGACCGGTGGCGCTACTACGCGAACCACACCGACGCCTCGCTGCGCGACGGCCAGCCGTTCGCGCTGTCGGACGGCACGCCGGCGCCGTCCGATGCGGTCGCCGCCCGCATCGCGGCGGCGGATTACGTGCGTTCGGCCGGGCTGACCGTTGCGTCCGCCGCGATCGAGACAAGCGCGGGCG
>NZ_JBEOPC010001130.1:0-249 GCF_040309765.1 Psychrobacter sp. TB20-MNA-CIBAN-0197 | reverse complement strand
ATGCCGCGCAGCATCAAGCGCTAATTAAAGGGTATAAACACCAATATAGTGTTGATACCACGCCAACTCCTGTATTTGATAATGTTGTCAGCGTTTTAGGTGCCTTAAAAGAGCAGGGCATTGTTTTAGCGGTTGCAACAGGTAAAGGTCGAGATGGATTAGAGCGTTTGCTTGATCAAAGCCAACTTAGACATTTTTTTAGTGCAACACGTACAAGCGACGACGCACTGTCTAAGCCCTCTCCAAATA
>NZ_JBEOPC010001129.1:0-249 GCF_040309765.1 Psychrobacter sp. TB20-MNA-CIBAN-0197 | reverse complement strand
GCATAGCACGGCGACAACACGCCGACCTTGCCGGCCCGGCGCAGACGCGGCAGCAACTGGATAGCCATTTGCGAGCCGGCGACCGGTAGCACCTGCGCGGCGCCGTAATAATCGCAGGCGGCCTGTTCCAGTCCGTCATCGGTTTCCGGCAAGCGCGCCCAAGCGCGCAGCGGGATCTCCGGGATCGGGAACGGCCATGGCGCGAGGCCGCTGGACAGGTCGAGCCAGTCGGCTTCGGCAATCCCGTAA
>NZ_JBEOPC010001128.1:0-249 GCF_040309765.1 Psychrobacter sp. TB20-MNA-CIBAN-0197 | reverse complement strand
GTGCAGTACACCGACGGTGCCGAAGCCGCCGACAAGGGCGAGTTCCGCCACTACATGCTCAAGGAAATCCACGAACAACCCGCCGTGGTCCAACGCACCCTCGAAGGTCGCCTGGGCAACAATCAAGTGCTGGTCGAGGCCTTCGGTCCGCAAGCCGCCGAGCTGTTCGCCAAAGTGCGCAATGTGCAGATCGTCGCCTGCGGCACGAGCTATCACGCCGGTATGGTCGCGCGTTACTGGCTCGAAGAA
>NZ_JBEOPC010001127.1:0-249 GCF_040309765.1 Psychrobacter sp. TB20-MNA-CIBAN-0197 | reverse complement strand
GCGCCATACTTAGGTGGTGGGTTTGGTCACTTTTATAGTTACGCACCAAGTAAAATGCAATACCCTATTGATCGTTTTACCATGGAAACTAAACGCCAACTTGACGTGTTAAATCGTCATTTAAGCGAAAATGAATACATGGCGGGTGATGAATACTCAATTGCCGATATTGCAATTTGGCCTTGGTATGGCTCGCTTGTTTTAGGCGACTTATATGATGCAGCTGAATTTTTAGATGTTGCCTCATAC
>NZ_JBEOPC010001126.1:0-249 GCF_040309765.1 Psychrobacter sp. TB20-MNA-CIBAN-0197 | reverse complement strand
GACGCAGATACAGTTGTGCCATCAGTTCTTGCGCCGGCTTGTCCCACAAGGCGTTAAGATAAGCAGTTGCTGCTGCGGTAGAGCCTTTTTTATCCGTTACTGAACTCACGATTGCCACTGGGTTATCAATGTTAACGGAGTAGCTGGGATAAACAATCTCAACCTTACCTTTGGCATGCTGCGTGACGACCAGATGCGCTTCATTTTCTGTGGTAATCAGTACATCACCTAAGCCGCGCTGGGTAAAGC
>NZ_JBEOPC010001125.1:0-249 GCF_040309765.1 Psychrobacter sp. TB20-MNA-CIBAN-0197 | reverse complement strand
ACATTACAGCTAAGGAATACTCTTATGATGTCGTCATTGGTATCAAATGATCAAGCACCACTTACAACTAAGAACTGCCAGAAGTCCAAAACCACACTACATGCTAGTGCTGACAGTACAGGCATCGTCATCATTGGTGCGGGTATGGCAGGCAGCCGTTTTGCTATTGAGCTGGCGCGCGCCCGGCTGCAAACGGCGTCGGAAAATTCAAGCTCTTTACCGATAACGCTTATCAGCAAAGAGCAACAC
>NZ_JBEOPC010001124.1:0-249 GCF_040309765.1 Psychrobacter sp. TB20-MNA-CIBAN-0197 | reverse complement strand
CATCATGCACGCCATCAAAAACGGCAAACATGTGGTGACAGCAAATAAAGCCTTGTTGGCTGAGCACGGCAATGAGATTTTTGCTTTCGCTGAAGCCAATAATGTCCACGTCGCTTATGAAGCGGCGGTCGCAGGTGGTATTCCAATCATCAAAGTGATGCGTGAAGCACTGGCTGCTAATAAAATCAATTGGTTGGCGGGTATCATTAATGGTACTGGCAACTTTATCATGACCGAAATGCGCGATAA
>NZ_JBEOPC010001123.1:0-249 GCF_040309765.1 Psychrobacter sp. TB20-MNA-CIBAN-0197 | reverse complement strand
CTGGAAAAGCGCGTTGGGGAAGTGACCCCTGACGGCAATGCTTCATCTGATGGCTGATACCATTTCCATATCAAGTGTGCACAGCCTCTGGACTGCCTCCTTGATTTGCTAGAGGAGTGCGCGTCAGTCGCGCTCCCAATCTTTACATAGGCTTTCCCCTGAAATGATGGACATCAACGAGATTCGCGAATACCTGCCTCACCGTTACCCGTTCCTGCTGGTGGACCGGGTGGTGGAACTGGACACTGA
>NZ_JBEOPC010001122.1:0-249 GCF_040309765.1 Psychrobacter sp. TB20-MNA-CIBAN-0197 | reverse complement strand
GCTCGGCGCCGGGTTTCTCGCTACATCACTGTTGAGCTATTTCGCCTCCCGCGAGTCGATCCGCGACAACATCGTCAACACTGAACTGCCGCTGACTTCCGACACGGTCTATTCGGAAATCCAGAAAGATCTGGTCCGGCCGATCCTGATTTCCTCGATGATGTCCCGCGATACGTTCATGCGCGACTGGGTGGTCAACGGCGAGCAGAATCCCGAGCAGATGACCCGCTATCTCGACGAGGTCATGAC
>NZ_JBEOPC010001121.1:0-249 GCF_040309765.1 Psychrobacter sp. TB20-MNA-CIBAN-0197 | reverse complement strand
CACCATACTAGAAGGGTTGCAAAATGATTTTACAAGAATCATCAATCATTTAAATTATAAGTTTACCTATAGTGACTCACCTTATGCTTAGCTTGCCACCGCGTAATACAGCGGCGCAATTAGTGCCAGACTTAACCGCTTTGCTTGATGTGTTATTTATTTTATTGGTTTTTTTATTACTAACAGCAGCGGTTAAGTTAAATATGCTTGATGTAACGCTTCCCGATACAGGTAAAAACACCAGCACAC
>NZ_JBEOPC010001120.1:0-249 GCF_040309765.1 Psychrobacter sp. TB20-MNA-CIBAN-0197 | reverse complement strand
GTAGAAAACAGCAGATAAATAAGGAAAAGATAAAAAGGATTTTTATTCATGCAGCTTTTGCTATAATGCCAAACACCATTTATCAACGATTGATACGTCTATGAGTAGCACTGATACCTTAACGCCATCTCAAACCTCGACAAATGCACAGGTTTTGGATGCAACCACACACGCGAATATTCACGACAAGCTTGCTCGCGCGCTTGGCATTAAGACTGCTCAAGTCAATGCGTTTGTCAAACTTTACGA
>NZ_JBEOPC010001119.1:0-249 GCF_040309765.1 Psychrobacter sp. TB20-MNA-CIBAN-0197 | reverse complement strand
ATCATTGCTAGTATCGTCACCAGTGTAATATTTGCGGTGATTCACTTGCAGTATGGCGTTTATGAAATCAGCACTATCGTGGTGCTGGCATTGATATTTTGCTATGCCCGTATCAAATCTGGCTCGCTGCTACTGCCCATGCTGCTTCACATTGTCAATAATGGCGCAGCGATGGGGCAGTATTTAGCGCAAACCGCTTAATCAAAATTTTCTTAAGAGAATTTGCTTAATCAAAAAGAGCTATGCATC
>NZ_JBEOPC010001118.1:0-249 GCF_040309765.1 Psychrobacter sp. TB20-MNA-CIBAN-0197 | reverse complement strand
ATTAATAACAATAACCTCTTGTAACTTTGGGCGAGAAAAGTTAATATCTCGCCCGCTTTCTAATGTGGAGTGGAAAATGGCAATACGCAAGGCGATGGTCGCAGGCAACTGGAAAATGAATGGTTCGTTAGAGCTAGTTAAACAAATGTCTGATGCTATTAACGATGTAAAATCACAAGAGATGGACATTGTTTTATTTCCTCCATTCCCACTTGTACCAGCGATGATAGCTAGTGGTGTTTCTACAGG
>NZ_JBEOPC010001117.1:0-249 GCF_040309765.1 Psychrobacter sp. TB20-MNA-CIBAN-0197 | reverse complement strand
ATCGCCCTGCTGCACTCGGCGGTAAATGATCGCGAACGCCTGGAAGCCTGGCTCGCCGCCCGTGATGGCGAGGCCGACATTATTATCGGCACCCGTTCGGCGCTGTTCACGCCGATGAAAAATCCCGGGCTGATCATCATCGATGAAGAGCACGACGGTTCCTATAAACAGCAGGAAGGTCTGCGCTACCACGCTCGCGATCTGGCGCTGGTGCGCGCGCGACAGGAAAACATCCCGATCGTGCTCGGC
>NZ_JBEOPC010001116.1:0-249 GCF_040309765.1 Psychrobacter sp. TB20-MNA-CIBAN-0197 | reverse complement strand
GTTATGTACTTGCTCTTCCATTGCTTGCCACGTTAAATATAGCGGCACTTTTGCCAGCTCCATTTGTGGATTTTGCGCGTCTGGGTCAACAAACCACTCTGGTGGATAGCGGGTTTCTATTGGCACAAATGTTTGCGCAATCGGAAAATGAATTAGGTATAAGTCTAGGTAATCTAGCTTTAAATCACTCAGTGTTTTATCAATCGCGAGGCCAACATGCTCTGGTGCATGAAAGGTATTCCACAGTTT
>NZ_JBEOPC010001115.1:0-249 GCF_040309765.1 Psychrobacter sp. TB20-MNA-CIBAN-0197 | reverse complement strand
CCGGCGTCCTTCCAGTGCAATTCGCGCTGTTCGGCGCTGGCGCTCTGGAAGTGTTGGCGGGCGTGCAACTCGATCCACTCCAGGTCATCGTTATTGAGGGTCAGGCTGCCGAGCGGCGCGTCGACGGCCGAGGCCAATCGCTTGAGGGCCGCCTGATCGAAACTGCCGAGCACCGGTCGTCCGCTGCTGTCGATTTTCGGCTGGCCGCTGGCGGTAGTGATGACGCCCGCGTCTTCGCTGCCCACCGCC
>NZ_JBEOPC010001114.1:0-249 GCF_040309765.1 Psychrobacter sp. TB20-MNA-CIBAN-0197 | reverse complement strand
ATCCCGATCTCATCGCCGTAGTAGATGAATGGGCTGCCGGGGAGCGAGAACAGGAGCGCGTGGGCGAGCTCCAGTTCGGCACGCGAGTTGTCGAGCAGGGGGGCGAGGCGGCGCCGGATACCGACGTTCGCACGCATCCGCGGGTCGTAGGCGTACCAGCCGTACATCGCCTGGCGGTATTCCTCGCTGACCATCTCGAGGGTGAGCTCGTCGTGGTTGCGGAGGAAGACGGCCCACCCGGCCCAGTCC
>NZ_JBEOPC010001113.1:0-249 GCF_040309765.1 Psychrobacter sp. TB20-MNA-CIBAN-0197 | reverse complement strand
ACGAGCCGCGCTGCCCGCTGGCAAACATTAACCAACACAAGTCAAAAAGAGCTTGTGCAAGCCATGGTCGATAGCCGTTTATTTGTATCGCATTTACAAAACCAAGAAGCCTGTTTTAGTCTTGCTCACGAGGCATTATTGCGTCAATGGCCGCGCGCAAAACAATGGATTAATGACCATAAAGATGCCTTAGCAATAAAAAGTCGTTTACAACATCAAACACGAAATTGGGTAGATGAAGGCAAAAGT
>NZ_JBEOPC010001112.1:0-249 GCF_040309765.1 Psychrobacter sp. TB20-MNA-CIBAN-0197 | reverse complement strand
AGTTAAGTTTATAGGGCGCATTATCGTACCTCCTGCCCTAAACCATGTTGTGCAACACAGCGCAGTACGTAACTTACTTTTAAAATAGCAGCAATAACAATAGTCCCAATATGAGCTGATACTTGCACCGCCATGGAAAAGTACTCAGCAAACGGGTAGCTAATTAAAATACTTGCCGTAATACACACTAAACTCACAGCCAATGCAGTATTGGCAGCAAATAATACTGTTTCGTATAGTGAACTAAAC
>NZ_JBEOPC010001111.1:0-250 GCF_040309765.1 Psychrobacter sp. TB20-MNA-CIBAN-0197 | reverse complement strand
GCTCTATACACGCGCGGTGATATCATTTCAGCTTTGACAACTTGCCGATTATTACCCCAGGGAAAATGCACATAAGGCGCATCAAAGTGCATACGCTGATGATCATGAAATGCTTTCAAACGGCCATAAGTAAATTTCTTACTGTCTTTTAAACGATCAAGATAAGATAGCGGTTGACCAGTAGTATGGTTATCATTATCTATACCACTATATGTATCGTCAAACTCTGACGACTTGCACAGTACAGAAA
>NZ_JBEOPC010001110.1:0-250 GCF_040309765.1 Psychrobacter sp. TB20-MNA-CIBAN-0197 | reverse complement strand
ATTAAGGAAAAACCCGGTCGCACCAACCCAGTTAAATTCAGGTAATGGATCATATAGAGCCACATCCCAATCAAAGTTATCGAACTCTTCATCGAGCTGATCGTAAGCGGCTGTCATCCCATCAAGGACGATCAATCCGCAGGCTTGAGAGTCAGTCAGCTGATGCGCCAATTCATAATGGGTATACATGGGATTGACATTGACCAATACCGCGCCTGCCCGTAGACAACCGAGCAATGCCACCGCGTAC
>NZ_JBEOPC010001109.1:0-250 GCF_040309765.1 Psychrobacter sp. TB20-MNA-CIBAN-0197 | reverse complement strand
CGGTAATACTACCTACCACAGGCTTTACCGACTGCACACCCACCATATACATTACAGCAAGAGCAAAAATGGCAAACAAAAAGTTGGCCATTGGACCCGCTGCAACTATGGCAATACGTGCTTGTACAGATTTAGCGTTAAACGATAAATGACGTTGGTTTGCCGGCACGTCATCAACACGCTCATCAAGCATTTTTACATAACCGCCTAATGGAATAGCCGCAATCACATATTCGGTATTATATTTATC
>NZ_JBEOPC010001108.1:0-250 GCF_040309765.1 Psychrobacter sp. TB20-MNA-CIBAN-0197 | reverse complement strand
CTGCCTGCCATCCGCTCGCAGGCCAATATGATAGTGCTGAACCCACTCATACAGGCCCCGATTCTGCTTCTTGTCATACTTGCTCAACGAAAAGTCGCTCAGCGAGTACTCTTTCGGCGGAATCGCCTCCAGCGTGACACTGCTGTCGAAACCAACCCCATTACTTCGCAATACCGCGCCGTTCAAGGAAATCTCGGCAGCCACTTCCATGATTCCAGGTCGGGAAGCCGAAACCCAGAATTGTAAAATC
>NZ_JBEOPC010001107.1:0-250 GCF_040309765.1 Psychrobacter sp. TB20-MNA-CIBAN-0197 | reverse complement strand
ACGCGGCATCTAATCAACGCAGATGCCCTGAGTATGATGCCTGCGCATACTATGCTCATTAATAGCGCGCGCGGACCCGTCATTCATGCGCGTGATTTAGCAGCAGATATTGAGCGTACGGGACGCCAAGCAGTGCTTGATGTGTTTGAGCATGAGCCAGAGATTGCCGAGAGTTTGTTAAGCAAGTTGGCTATCGCAACGCCACATATCGCTGGTTATACTGTAGAGGGGAAGCTGCGCGGTACCCAAA
>NZ_JBEOPC010001106.1:0-250 GCF_040309765.1 Psychrobacter sp. TB20-MNA-CIBAN-0197 | reverse complement strand
ATGCAGATGCGCCTGAGCTACCTTGCCGCTGCCGATGATTGCCAGTCGCTGGGCGTCCAACGGGGCGAGGGCGTCGACCGCCACTGCCGTGGTCGCGGCGGTGCGCGCGGTGGTCAGTTCGCCGGCATCACAGAGCAGCAGCGGTTGGCCGGTTTTCATCGACATCAACAATGTCCATGCCGTCACCAGCGCACCCTGCTCACGGACGATGTACGGCGAAGTCTTCACTCCGTATACGCCGTCCTCAGCC
>NZ_JBEOPC010001105.1:0-250 GCF_040309765.1 Psychrobacter sp. TB20-MNA-CIBAN-0197 | reverse complement strand
CTTTAACATGCTCAACTATATGAGCAATATAAAGCGCAGCGCCTTTGTGAATTTGTGAAAAAAGGAAGCAAAGCTTCCTTAATTGAGTTTATCGTTCGCGAACTAAGCGAAAACCAATGTAGTTAGATCTAAAATCAGGCGCTAAAATTAAACGCGTAGATGCACGAGCAAGGCTTGGTGCAAAATTCCACGCTCCGCCTCTTACTGCTACATCAGACTCACCTGATTCTTTATCGGTCCATTCCCATAC
>NZ_JBEOPC010001104.1:0-250 GCF_040309765.1 Psychrobacter sp. TB20-MNA-CIBAN-0197 | reverse complement strand
GCCTGGAACAGCCAACGTCGGGGCGGGTGTTGATCGATCAGGTGGATATCGGCGAGTTCGATGAAGACCGCCTCGTCGCCCTGCGCCGGCGCATCGGCATGATCTTCCAGCACTTCAATCTGATGTCGGCCAAGACCGTCTGGCAGAACGTCGAGTTGCCGCTGAAAGTCGCCGGCGTGCCGAAGGAGCAGCGCGACAACAAGGTTCGCGAACTGCTCGAACTGGTCGGCCCGCAAGGCAAGCACAAGGC
>NZ_JBEOPC010001103.1:0-250 GCF_040309765.1 Psychrobacter sp. TB20-MNA-CIBAN-0197 | reverse complement strand
CGTCAGCGGCCTGCAAGGTCTCGACTATCAACACTCGTACCTGATCACCAGCAACCACCAGAGCTGGGTGGATATTCTGGTGCTGCAATACGTGCTCAATCGCAAGATTCAACCGCTGAAGTTTTTCCTCAAGCAGGAGCTGATCTGGGTGCCGGTGATTGGCCTGGCCTGGTGGGCGCTGGGCTTTCCGTTCATGAAGCGCTACTCCAAGGCGTACCTGGAAAAACACCCGGAGAAGAAAGGCAAGGAC
>NZ_JBEOPC010001102.1:0-250 GCF_040309765.1 Psychrobacter sp. TB20-MNA-CIBAN-0197 | reverse complement strand
CACGAATGCTTTGCACGTCCTTGTAGACCAGCACGCCACCCGGCAGGGCAGCGACCGGCATCTGAGCCGCCTGAGTCAGGCCGCACAGACAAAGCAGAGCGAGGAGGGCAGGAGTCCGCATAATCGAATACGCCTTGTGGAACCTGGGAAAAAAGCCCCGTTGCCGGGGCTTTCGTTTCGATCGCGATTACATGCAGGCTTTGCAACCTGCGGCGATGGACAGCGAGTTGCTTTGTTGGTTGCCTACACC
>NZ_JBEOPC010001101.1:0-250 GCF_040309765.1 Psychrobacter sp. TB20-MNA-CIBAN-0197 | reverse complement strand
GTCACCGAGCAGGTGTGGGACGTAGATCTGGTGCGCTGGATGATCGAGCTGGCCGCCGGTGATCTGCCGCCGCTGAACGAGTTGTATCAAGGCCTGGAACCGCAGGGCCATGCGATTCAGGCACGTCTGTACGCGGAAGATCCGGGGCGTGATTTCCAGCCGAGCCCGGGCCTGCTGACCGCTGTGCAGTTTCCGCCAGCCAACGGCGTTGAGTTGCGTATCGACACCTGGGTCGAGGCCGGCGTGGAAA
>NZ_JBEOPC010001100.1:0-250 GCF_040309765.1 Psychrobacter sp. TB20-MNA-CIBAN-0197 | reverse complement strand
CTCGAGAGCAGTAGTATTTTCAACAGAAACTTGCATGGATATTCCTCGTTGCACAGACGTTAGCCGGCCGTTTCCGACCCCAGAATCAAGGGCATGCATTCTAGTGGGTCAAACTCAAGAAGTCACCCTACTGGAAACGGGTAAAAAAACAGCAGGCAATTTATAGGGAGCGCCGCACGAATGCCGTGCACTCCACTGGCGAATACAAGCGATCACGTCAGGGCTCTGCAGCAACGCTTCTATATATAGA
>NZ_JBEOPC010001099.1:0-250 GCF_040309765.1 Psychrobacter sp. TB20-MNA-CIBAN-0197 | reverse complement strand
CTGTATGCGTTTGCGGGTCAAAAAATATCTCAGTATGAATAACATTATCTTCTACACATTTGAGAATATATGCCCACGTTAAATCATAAAAATCGTCTTTGGTAATCAGGACATTGGCACCAGCATAATAAATATCTAAAAAGGTTTGCAGATTGGTAAAATTGTAAGCTTTGCGTACATCGTCAATATCTTGATAAGGAATGGCGATGCTATTTTTTTGCGCCAATCGGAACATCAGCTCAGGCTCAAG
>NZ_JBEOPC010001098.1:0-250 GCF_040309765.1 Psychrobacter sp. TB20-MNA-CIBAN-0197 | reverse complement strand
CACCGTAGGTGTTGCGCAACCAGAAATAGAACGCCAGATAGCCGTGCGGCGGAACCAGATCCGGGTCGTGGTACACCGCGCTCGGATCGACCTGATAACCCCGGGCCGGCTGGATGCCGACAAAAGTCAGACCGAAACGCAGACCGGCGATCATCAGCCGGCCGTCGCGACACATCGGATCGTTGTGTGGCGATCCCCAACGCTCTTGCACCGCGACACGATTCGCCTCCGGCAACGCATTGAACATTGC
>NZ_JBEOPC010001097.1:0-250 GCF_040309765.1 Psychrobacter sp. TB20-MNA-CIBAN-0197 | reverse complement strand
GCTTTGGTCGCGCTATCAGCAGAGCCGTGATTTGATCAGCGTCGGTGCCTACGTAGCCGGTGGCGATCGCGAGACCGATCTGGCGATTTCCCTGCAACCACAACTGGTCAGGTATCAGCGCCAGGGCCTCAACGACAAAATAAATCTGGGTGAGAGCCAGGCCTATCTGGAAACCCTGTTCGCCCCTGCGGCGGGCGGGTAACCGGCCATGGCCGTCAGCCGCGCCGCGCGCCTGGCACCGGTGGTGGAC
>NZ_JBEOPC010001096.1:0-250 GCF_040309765.1 Psychrobacter sp. TB20-MNA-CIBAN-0197 | reverse complement strand
ACGGAAAGTAGTATTGTAAGCTTTACCGCGACCTGTCTCAGTATCTAAATCAATGCTTTTGGCATCAAATTGCCATTTACGGTCAGTTGGTGGGCAGGTACTGAACATGACTCGATCAAGCTCATACTGGCTGTCGTTAGGTCGGTTGAGGCGTTTGGCATAGCCATGTGCTTGGAGTTCTACGCTAGCAAATGCCACATCATTGGCTGTGGACTGTCCCGTTTCGGTATTATAAGCCAGACTGTCTGCG
>NZ_JBEOPC010001095.1:0-250 GCF_040309765.1 Psychrobacter sp. TB20-MNA-CIBAN-0197 | reverse complement strand
ACCAACACCCCTTGGTTATTCATTAGTGCAGCAAGCTGCGAAGTTTTAGAACCAGGTGCAGATGCCATATCAAGAACGTAATTAGTGTGCTCTATACTTTGTTTTAGTGCTATGGGGGGCAGCATAGAGCTTGCTTCTTGAACATACATAGCACCGCTAAGGTGAAGATCGGTATTGCCAAGTGCTAGGTTTTGCTCTTCTGCGGCAGGGCGCTCTAACCAAAAACCTTCCTCGCACCATGGAATAGGAG
>NZ_JBEOPC010001094.1:0-250 GCF_040309765.1 Psychrobacter sp. TB20-MNA-CIBAN-0197 | reverse complement strand
GGCATGGTACGCGTAGCATTAGGCCTATGGTCTGCCAAAAATAACCAACTCACGCTATCCTTTGCTGACTGCGCCTTATTATACTTGCCTCCAATGCCCCCAACCTCATTCATTATAGGATATTGCAGCACAGCAGCGCTTATATAGCGATCTCCAGTGGGCAAGACATATAAAGTTGGTGACGTAGATAATGACTGCTGGTTGGCATATACCGTCATCATTAATAGCGTTAAAGGCGGTAGTGCCAGCC
>NZ_JBEOPC010001093.1:0-250 GCF_040309765.1 Psychrobacter sp. TB20-MNA-CIBAN-0197 | reverse complement strand
GATCGGCAGTGTCATGGGTCTCAATCATGAAAAAGCCTTCAACGACCCGGAACACGGCAGCAGCCTGTGGTGCCTGGCGGTCGACCCGCATTGCTCGCGCCCGGGCGTCGGCGAAGTGCTGGTGCGACATTTGGTCGAGCACTTCATGAGTCGCGGCCTGGCTTATCTGGATCTGTCGGTGCTGCACGACAATCGTCAGGCGAAAAACCTTTACGCCAAACTGGGTTTCCGCAACCTGCCGACCTTTGCC
>NZ_JBEOPC010001092.1:0-250 GCF_040309765.1 Psychrobacter sp. TB20-MNA-CIBAN-0197 | reverse complement strand
CTCCAATCTTGAGCACTTGCCCAACTATCAGATCACTGAGCGCTTGGACGTGGTTTACGGCAGTACCGTGCGCTCAAAGCATGTCGGTAAGGACTTGTTCGCCAGTCTAAAAAACATCGTTGGTGGCGAGCTGACTGCCTATACTGAGCTACTAGAAGAGTCGCGCCAAGAGGCGATAGATCGCATGATTGTAAAAGCCGAAGCACTCGGTGCTGATGCCGTCGTTGGTCTGCGATTTTCGACCTCTAGC
>NZ_JBEOPC010001091.1:0-250 GCF_040309765.1 Psychrobacter sp. TB20-MNA-CIBAN-0197 | reverse complement strand
GTGCATTATCACGTCTGATGGCAGTGTCTGAGCGCTATCCTGAGCTAAAATCAGATGCGCTATTCCAAGATTTGCAAGCACAGCTAGAAGGCACGGAAAACCGTATCGCTGTGGCTCGTAACCGCTATATTCAAGAAGTGCAAAGCTATAATACAACAGTGCGTCAGTTCCCAACCAACATCACCGCCAAAGTATTTGGTCTAGATGCTAAGCCAAACTTTACGGTAGCCAACGAAGACGCCATTTCAAC
>NZ_JBEOPC010001090.1:0-250 GCF_040309765.1 Psychrobacter sp. TB20-MNA-CIBAN-0197 | reverse complement strand
ACTTATATCTTCAAACGCTATTTTTTTAAACAGCATAATAAGGATAAGTGTTGAGCTTGTTTCAAAAAGTGGGGGCAAGGTGAGTTCGGTTCAAGTGTAAACGCCAAAAATTTACAAGAATTTTTGAGTTAGTAGCGCATTTATCTACGAATAACCAAGAATCGCTCAAAGCGCCCTAAAATAAAGACCTCAATATAAAAACGATAACCCGTCATAGAAGCTTTAACGAGTTGCCATAATAAGCAAAGTC
>NZ_JBEOPC010001089.1:0-250 GCF_040309765.1 Psychrobacter sp. TB20-MNA-CIBAN-0197 | reverse complement strand
GAGTAATTATACCCAATTGGTATACGCTAAAAACTAACTATGGCTGATACTCATAACTTACGCGTGGTGTAATATTACATAATAGCTCGTAAGGAATAGTATCAGCGCACAGTGCTATTTCTTCAACTGGTAGCTCAGGGCCCCACATAGTGACTCTGTCGCCAACTTTAATATTATGCTCATTAGCGCCTATATCAACGCTGATCATGTCCATAGCTACGCTACCTACAATACCATAACGCTGCTCACC
>NZ_JBEOPC010001088.1:0-250 GCF_040309765.1 Psychrobacter sp. TB20-MNA-CIBAN-0197 | reverse complement strand
CTCATCAGCAAAACGACTCATAGACAAAACGCGTAAGCCATTAACTATCTTGATTTCTCTTATTCTTATCTGATACACATTTGAACCAATTTGGATATTGTTATGACCTCTCCCGACTCAAAACCTAACCAGCCTGCTGCTATTGACATTCCTAGTAAGCCACAACGCATTAAACTGACACAGGATATGGAGTACTTTTCGGTGTTTAAACGTATTTAGCGCGCTTTTGATAGTTTTTATGTGCTGTAAT
>NZ_JBEOPC010001087.1:0-250 GCF_040309765.1 Psychrobacter sp. TB20-MNA-CIBAN-0197 | reverse complement strand
TCTGCTATTAAAGATTATAAGCTGGCATTTGCTGCACTGTGTGAAATAAAACCAGCAGCCGATTTAGCCCAATACGACGAAACCCTAGCTGCATTTAATAATGGCTTTAAAGCAGCGCGTAATCATTTGAATGTTTTAGATGGCGCACTGCAAAGTACCTTTAAAACACAGTTAAATGGGCATAAAAAGCAATTTTTAGCACCAATGAATGAGCTAGTTAAGCCACTTGAAAAAAACCAAAGCCAAGCAA
>NZ_JBEOPC010001086.1:0-250 GCF_040309765.1 Psychrobacter sp. TB20-MNA-CIBAN-0197 | reverse complement strand
ATGGTACGCAAAGCATCACTTATGACTGCTTTTGAGATATTACTGCGACCAAGGTTAGAAAACAGTGGTTGAATATAATTAAGTACTTCCATCATCGCACCGATACGATGCGGTCCATCGGTCAGTAAGTGATCAATAATTCGATCGTCAAACTGCCATCCACGCCGACGCAAAATAGACTGTAATAATGCTTGTCTGTCTGCCAAATCATGACCAGTAGGCACTTTAAAAGTAGGTGCCTGTGCCAAAC
>NZ_JBEOPC010001085.1:0-250 GCF_040309765.1 Psychrobacter sp. TB20-MNA-CIBAN-0197 | reverse complement strand
ATCTACACCCGCTCCGGTGGCTTCATGGGCGTGTCGTTCGCCATTCCGATCGACGTGGCGATGGACGTTTCCAATCAGCTCAAGAGCGGTGGCAAAGTCAGCCGCGGCTGGCTGGGCGTGGTCATTCAGGAAGTGAACAAGGATCTGGCCGAGTCGTTCGGTCTGGACAAGCCAGCTGGCGCGCTGGTAGCGCAGATCCAGGATGACGGCCCTGCGGCCAAGGGCGGCCTGCAGGTTGGCGACGTGATCC
>NZ_JBEOPC010001084.1:0-250 GCF_040309765.1 Psychrobacter sp. TB20-MNA-CIBAN-0197 | reverse complement strand
GTACTGGACGATGCCGCGATGAGCGCGGGTGTCGAGCACTTCGCCGGCCACCTCGCGGCCGAGAAAGGCCTTGCTGTTGCCGCCCTGAATCTTCAGCGGCGTGGCATTGGTCCGTGCGGCGTTGACCTGATCGAGCAGGGCGTTGGCGGCGTCGAAATCAGCCATCAGAATCGCTCCAGCTCGGGGAAGGGCAGTTGCCCGGCGTGAATGTGCATCGCGCCGAATTCGGCGCAGCGGTGCAGGGTCGGAA
>NZ_JBEOPC010001083.1:0-250 GCF_040309765.1 Psychrobacter sp. TB20-MNA-CIBAN-0197 | reverse complement strand
GCCTTGTCGAGTCGGCCGATATTCGATTGCCGGTCATAAGCCCACTCGCGCTTGGCATCGGTGTGGTGCACCAGCCCCATCAGGCGCTTGCCCGGCCCGGCGGCGGTCCACTGCAGCATCTGCAGGTCGCCGTCGGAGTTGCCAAAGGCGAGGATCGGCCGCCGACCGATGACCGCATCGATGCTGACCGGTTTGCCCGGCCCGTCGTCGTTGTGCGCAACTTTCGGCGTGCGCACGATCGACGCTTTAC
>NZ_JBEOPC010001082.1:0-251 GCF_040309765.1 Psychrobacter sp. TB20-MNA-CIBAN-0197 | reverse complement strand
CTTCCAAACCTTCGCTGATGATCTGCGCCACCGACATGCGCGGGCTGAGGCTGCCAAACGGGTCCTGAAACACCACCTGCATCTGCCGCCGCCACGGCCGCAGCTGCTTTTGATTGAGGCCGTCCAGCGCTTCGCCCTGAAAACGAATGCTGCCCTCGGAGTCCAGCAAACGCAGGATCGCCTGACCCAGCGTCGACTTGCCCGAACCCGACTCGCCGACGATGCCCAACGTCTTGCCGCGTTGCAGGGTG
>NZ_JBEOPC010001081.1:0-251 GCF_040309765.1 Psychrobacter sp. TB20-MNA-CIBAN-0197 | reverse complement strand
GTGCAGTACTTGATGAAGTATTTACAGATGTTTTTACACTTTTTGATGATTTAATTAATCAACACAAAGCACTGCACAGTATAAGCCATTTACAGTTATGCCAAAGTGATAAACAAAACTTTGTTGTTATTCGTCACACTAAAGCAATTAATGATGATACAAAGGCTTTGGTTGAGCACATAACAAAAAGCCAGCAGTTTAAAATTGTATGGCAAAGCGAGAGCGATGCAATAGAACATTCACACTTAGCC
>NZ_JBEOPC010001080.1:0-251 GCF_040309765.1 Psychrobacter sp. TB20-MNA-CIBAN-0197 | reverse complement strand
CACCACAAACAGCCCAAACGAGCAGATCAAATTTGTTTTGGATTGCTTCTACTAGCCTATCGGACGCTCTCTTTTGCCCTTTAGAAAGCTCTCCCTGCCATGTTAATTCAACTTGTCTTGTTTCTTTCTTTTGTGGACCCGTCCATTCGTAGAGAAAGCCACATTCGCTTACTTTTCCCAGCATGATGCAGGATCTACAGTATACACAGTCTTTTTTACATGTTTCACACGGAGAGAGGGCAAAGTAGCGC
>NZ_JBEOPC010001079.1:0-251 GCF_040309765.1 Psychrobacter sp. TB20-MNA-CIBAN-0197 | reverse complement strand
CAACATTGCCTTGGTGTATGCCCCGCCTCGCAGCGAAGGCGATCTGAACCGCATCGAAACCGGCTACCGCCGCCTGTGCGATCCGATCTGTCAGTTGCTGGATGAATTGGGTGGCACCTCGTCGGTCGGGGAAATCGACGGCGCATTCTGTGATGGACGTTTCAACGTCAATCTCGACGGTCGCAAGATGGTCGGCACCGCCCAGCGCTGGCGCCAGAGCCAGGGCGGCCAGCGTCCGGTGGGCTTGGTGC
>NZ_JBEOPC010001078.1:0-251 GCF_040309765.1 Psychrobacter sp. TB20-MNA-CIBAN-0197 | reverse complement strand
GGTTTTAGTTTACCTAGTAACGAATTAACACTTTTTTTTACAGCATTAGATGTTTACCGCACGCCAACAGGCGAATTTAAAGTATTAAGCGATCATTGCCAGTGCCCGCTGGGCTTAGGGCTATTAATTAAAAGCCGTATTATTGCAAGGCGTGTAATGGCTGAAGAATTTGCAGAATGTAATGTTCAGCAAATTAAAGAGTTTTTAAACCTATTCCAAGAGGGTATTAATGAATATACCCACTATATGGA
>NZ_JBEOPC010001077.1:0-251 GCF_040309765.1 Psychrobacter sp. TB20-MNA-CIBAN-0197 | reverse complement strand
AAATTACACCATAAAAAGCCCAATTACAGGCGTTATTACCGAGCAATATTTAAAGCGCGGTGAGCTTGCCAATAGCGCATTAATGCAAATAGTAAACCTTGAAACCGTATGGGTCGAGCTCTCGGCTTTTCCTGAAAATATTGAAAAGCTCGCCATAGGACAAAGCGCAAAAGTGTACGATTTACATCATCATTTAAATGCGCAAGGTGAGGTGTTTTACATAGCCCCTATGATGAGCGGCGGGCATATTG
>NZ_JBEOPC010001076.1:0-251 GCF_040309765.1 Psychrobacter sp. TB20-MNA-CIBAN-0197 | reverse complement strand
GTCTATAGCACTCAAAAGTTCAATTGCACGAGCATATAAACCAGAATCTAGCGTTTCTTTTGCGTCTTCATATAAAGCGTGTGCAGACTTATTCGGTACACGTTGAATGTCTTCTTGGTCTGGAGCAGACGAACAAGCGCCTAAACTAAGTACAGAAACTGAAAAAACAATGGCAAATGCACGTTTCCCTATTTTATTTATCATTTTATTTGTTACCTTCGATGTCTTCGGCTAGGCCAAGTCGGTAAAAC
>NZ_JBEOPC010001075.1:0-251 GCF_040309765.1 Psychrobacter sp. TB20-MNA-CIBAN-0197 | reverse complement strand
GTATAGGATGTTAGAAAGATTATGAAAAAGCCCATGCAGACGCTACCGAAAATTACCCTCAAGCAATTGGCGGTATTTGTTAGTATTTATCAGACAGGTAGCACCAGCCGTGCCAGTGAAGAGATGCATCTATCACAGTCTGCGGTGAGTAGCGCGTTGACTGAGCTCGAGTCAAGGTTGCAAATGCCCTTGTTTGAACGGGTCGGGCGCAGGCTTAACCAACATCCCAACGCCCATCCCGTGTATGTACA
>NZ_JBEOPC010001074.1:0-251 GCF_040309765.1 Psychrobacter sp. TB20-MNA-CIBAN-0197 | reverse complement strand
AGACGATGTGGGGATACCCACTGTTATGAGGGCGGGTTGAGAGAATCCAAGGTTACGCTCATCAGAATCGACCACTGGCCTGCTGATCAAGCGGCATGCAGGCGTGTCAACCAAAGCCAAATAACGAACGCAGCCTGCTCGGTGACTTGCGTTCGTAGAACGGTTTGGTCTCCCTGAGGAAGTAATCACTCAGCCCGGCTTGTCCCGTCAGCACGCGGCAAAAATCAACTGGTCCGCCATCGGGGGCTGTG
>NZ_JBEOPC010001073.1:0-251 GCF_040309765.1 Psychrobacter sp. TB20-MNA-CIBAN-0197 | reverse complement strand
GCGCAGCACTGGCCCACGCCAAATACGCCGAGCTGATTCCCGATCTGCTGCACGTGCATCCCGGCGCCATCCGCGTGGCCCTGCGTTCGATCCCGTGCCTGTATTGCGTCACCGATTCGACCGCCGCCGCCGGCATGCCCGACGGTGAATACAAGCTTGGCAGCCACACCGTGACCAAATGCCTGGGCGGCGTGCGTCTGCCCGACGGCACGCTGGCCGGCAGCACCCTGACCATGGATCAGGCCCTGCGC
>NZ_JBEOPC010001072.1:0-251 GCF_040309765.1 Psychrobacter sp. TB20-MNA-CIBAN-0197 | reverse complement strand
CCGATCAGCCCTTCAAGCGCCGAAATGGCCGCACTGACATTCAGTGCCGCGAGGATCCCGACCACCGCGCCAATCGCCGTGCCGACCACGCCGATCACTGTGCCCTGAACCATGAACGTGCGCATGATCGTGCCCGGAGTGGCGCCAAGGGTGCGCAGAATGGCGATGTCGCCCTTCTTGTCGTTCACCACCATCACCAGCGTGGAAATGATGTTGAACGCGGCGACGGCGACGATCAGCAGCAACAGCAG
>NZ_JBEOPC010001071.1:0-251 GCF_040309765.1 Psychrobacter sp. TB20-MNA-CIBAN-0197 | reverse complement strand
CGATAAGGAGGTAATTGTACAGACATAGCGTTACAGGACTTTACCGAAAACAGCCCCTATGATAAGTAAGCGGGACATAAGTTACAAGAATTAATCTGTGTCTAAACAGATAAACCTATGATTTAGCAAGAAAACAGCAAGTAAATATAAGCGGTTATTTATCTAACTGACTTTAGAATATTGTCTTCATTGGGTTTTTTAGCCAAAAAAAAACCAATCACAAAGGATTGGCTTCTTTCGTACTGCTATTC
>NZ_JBEOPC010001070.1:0-251 GCF_040309765.1 Psychrobacter sp. TB20-MNA-CIBAN-0197 | reverse complement strand
CCGGAATAGTGCCTTTTAAAATATCAAACACTAGAACCAAGCAAGCCGGAAATGCTCCGCCTAATCTATAAACATTTGTAGCTCCTGGGTTATTAGAACCACTATTACGAGGGTCTGGGAGTTTGAACAACCGCGACACTAAAATAGCCGACGAAATCGACCCAAGTAAATAAGCTAAAACAAACATTATAGTGGCTAACACGCGCGTCCTTATTTTTTAATTGCTATACCAATTGATAGTGCTTTTAGGC
>NZ_JBEOPC010001069.1:0-251 GCF_040309765.1 Psychrobacter sp. TB20-MNA-CIBAN-0197 | reverse complement strand
ACGTTGACCCAGGCACAATGAGCCCAATTCAACACGGTGAAGTTTACGTTACAGAAGACGGCGCAGAAACTGACCTTGATTTAGGTCACTACGAGCGTTTTATCCGTACCAAAATGACTAGTCGTAATAACTTCACACAAGGCCGTGTATATGAAGACGTATTACGTCGTGAGCGCCGTGGTGAATACCTAGGTGCTACTATTCAGGTTATTCCACATATCACTAACGATATTAAGCAGCGTGTATACGAC
>NZ_JBEOPC010001068.1:0-251 GCF_040309765.1 Psychrobacter sp. TB20-MNA-CIBAN-0197 | reverse complement strand
GCGCAGATGTGGTCAGGATGCGGGTCGAGCGCCGGATGCGGCAGCACGATGACGTCCGGACGAGCGCGCAGCATCGTTTCGCGCAGATCGGCCAGCAGATTGTTCCAGGTCGGCGCGCCATCGGCGTCCCCCGGGAGCACAAATGGATTGAATTGACGGAACAGGCGGGTATCGCTCAAGTCCGCTTCGCGCGAGCCCACCGGTTGATTCGGGTTGTCACGCATCGCGGCCAGTTGCAGGCAGAAATAGCC
>NZ_JBEOPC010001067.1:0-251 GCF_040309765.1 Psychrobacter sp. TB20-MNA-CIBAN-0197 | reverse complement strand
ATACACAAACGGCGTATTGAGTTGGGATTCGTTAATCACCATAAGGTGCTTACCGGTTTTTTCGTCTTGATAAAGGCTAAATATACCGGCAAATTCGGTTTGTCCTTTGATCATTTCGCTAAGTGTTTTTGACTCTTTTTCGTCTTTTTTATCGGCTGCAAATGCATGGCTGCCAAACGCTAAGCTAAGCGCAAGGGTGATGGTCGTTAATTTCATTTTGAGACTTTTAATATTTGTTAATTTAATTGGAC
>NZ_JBEOPC010001066.1:0-251 GCF_040309765.1 Psychrobacter sp. TB20-MNA-CIBAN-0197 | reverse complement strand
CAGTAGACTATCCCAACCGCTCAGCATAGATGACTTTACAGGTACACCAAAAACAGGTAGCGGCGTTTGGCTGGCACACATACCTGGCAGATGAGCGGCACCGCCTGCACCAGCGATGATCACTTGTAGACCATTATCTTTTGCGCTTTTGGCATAATCAAATAATCTGTCAGGCGTACGGTGTGCAGAGACAACTTCACAATCAAAAGCAATGTCAAAGTCTGCAAGCAATTGCGCAGCAGCACTCATAG
>NZ_JBEOPC010001065.1:0-251 GCF_040309765.1 Psychrobacter sp. TB20-MNA-CIBAN-0197 | reverse complement strand
ATATATACTTGGTACTCATCTATAAAAAAGTCTTTACAGATAAGCGGTTGTTCTACTTGGCTGCGCACAAATTCGAGGTAATCAAAACTGCCTTGAAAATATTTAGCATCAGTTAACACGCTCATGCAGGTAGCATATTTTTTATAAACCGATGTGATTTCGGTTAAATCAAATGGCTCTCTAATTAGCCCTTTTGAAGGCGATGCTTTTTTACATTCTAAAATAAACTGTGTGCCTGGGGCGGCTAATGC
>NZ_JBEOPC010001064.1:0-251 GCF_040309765.1 Psychrobacter sp. TB20-MNA-CIBAN-0197 | reverse complement strand
GCTGTAATGAGCTTTAACTCATTGGCTCAAAGCACTGATGAATTCAATAAGCTATTGATTGAGCTTCAAAAATTAGTTTCTGAAAAAAAATACACTCAGGCTTATCAAAAAAGTAATAGCGAATACCAGTACCTGGGCGAACCCGTATACGACTTTTTATTAGGGGTCAGTGCACTTAAAACAGGGCATGCGGCGCCAGCTGTATTTGCCTTTGAACGCGTGGTTGAAAATAATCCTAGATGGTATGAAGC
>NZ_JBEOPC010001063.1:0-251 GCF_040309765.1 Psychrobacter sp. TB20-MNA-CIBAN-0197 | reverse complement strand
ATGGCAAAGAGGTCAAGCTTTCAGGCTTTGGCAATTTTGAGCTTAAAGATAAAAACAGCCGACCAGGCCGTAATCCAAAAACAGGGGAGCCCGTTGCGGTATCAGCACGCCGTGTGGTTACCTTTAAAACAGGACAGAAATTTCGCCAACAGGTTGATGAACGCCTATTTGATGCCTAATCTAGATGTTTGTATTGATGATGACGGCTTAAGTTTTGATATTTAGGTCGTCGATTGATACTCGTTATATAG
>NZ_JBEOPC010001062.1:0-251 GCF_040309765.1 Psychrobacter sp. TB20-MNA-CIBAN-0197 | reverse complement strand
ATGATCGCCCGTTCGAAACCCGGACGGTCGAGGTTCATCAGCGAGCGCCATTTGGCCGGCGAGATCACTGGCGAGCTGAGGATCACGCGCGAGGCGTGTTCCGGCGACTCCTGGAAAATGTTGCGCTCGGCACCGAGGCAGATTTCCAGCGACATCACGATCGCTTCACGCAGCGGGTCGATCGGCGGGTTGGTCACCTGCGCGAACTGCTGACGGAAATAGTCGTACGGCGTGCGCACACGCTGGGACAG
>NZ_JBEOPC010001061.1:0-251 GCF_040309765.1 Psychrobacter sp. TB20-MNA-CIBAN-0197 | reverse complement strand
GGATTGATCTGCCCGCGCAACTCGGCGCGAGTGATCATCGACAACGCCGGGCGGTCCTTGACCGAACCCGCCGGGTTGTTCCCTTCGAGCTTGAGCAAAAGGGTGTTGCTGGTGGCGCCGGGCAGGCGCTGCAAACGCACCAGCGGCGTGTTGCCGACGCAATCGGCGATGGTTGGGTACTGCAAGGTCATGGCGTATTCGCAATCCAGACGTGCGGGGGCGCCTATCATACCGGCAAACCCGCGCAGGCC
>NZ_JBEOPC010001060.1:0-251 GCF_040309765.1 Psychrobacter sp. TB20-MNA-CIBAN-0197 | reverse complement strand
CCTCAATGCCTTGCCAATTAGCTAATTCGTCTAAAGAGCTAGTAATACTAAGCTGCTGCTTTTGCTCAGCAACTATGGCATCTCTTAAAAAGGCAATATATTGACGCTTATAGATTCCTGATAGGGTTGCATACTTTAAAAGCGTGGGGACCGACGTCCCTTTTTTAAGCTCACTCACAAAAAATGAAACAAGCGATTGGTTTAAATTATTTATTTTTATATGTTGTTGCTGTGATTGATCTCTACAAAGG
>NZ_JBEOPC010001059.1:0-251 GCF_040309765.1 Psychrobacter sp. TB20-MNA-CIBAN-0197 | reverse complement strand
CTTCTATCCACGCCCATGCTTCGATAGCCAAATCGTCCCGAGTCTTGGATGCTAGCAAGCGCACTAGTGGTTAAAATCTTCATTGATAGCCCCTATTTATTGGTATGAGCAGATACCTGATTTAAAGGTGTTTTATTCATAAATATCAATAGCGGTAAATTTCAAGGTATCGCCTGCGTTAAGCAAAGTAGGAGACGCTTTTGTTAAATCAAATAAAGGTATATCAGTTTGGCCTAACAGCTGCCAACCAC
>NZ_JBEOPC010001058.1:0-251 GCF_040309765.1 Psychrobacter sp. TB20-MNA-CIBAN-0197 | reverse complement strand
TAACTCCGTGCCAGCAGCCGCGGTAATACGGAGGGTGCGAGCGTTAATCGGAATTACTGGGCGTAAAGCGTACGCAGGCGGTTTGTTAAGCGAGATGTGAAAGCCCCGGGCTCAACCTGGGAACTGCATTTCGAACTGGCAAACTAGAGTGTGATAGAGGGTGGTAGAATTTCAGGTGTAGCGGTGAAATGCGTAGAGATCTGAAGGAATACCGATGGCGAAGGCAGCCACCTGGGTCAACACTGACGCTC
>NZ_JBEOPC010001057.1:0-252 GCF_040309765.1 Psychrobacter sp. TB20-MNA-CIBAN-0197 | reverse complement strand
AGATTCCTCTGGACCCGAAAACCATGGAACTGGTTGAGGGCTTCGAAGCCCAGACCGTCCAGGTCTTCGAGAACCTCAAAGCCGTGGCCGAAGCCGCCGGCGGTTCGTTCAAGGACATCGTCAAACTGAACATCTTCCTCACCGACCTGAGCCACTTCGCCAAGGTCAACGAGATCATGGGCAAGTACTTCGACCAGCCATACCCTGCCCGCGCCGCCATTGGCGTGGCCGCCCTGCCGAAGGGTGCGCAGG
>NZ_JBEOPC010001056.1:0-252 GCF_040309765.1 Psychrobacter sp. TB20-MNA-CIBAN-0197 | reverse complement strand
ACCAACGCCCATCAAGATAATCATGGCCGGTAGACCAATTTTAACAACCTTTAAAAAGCGTTGTTCCATGCCGTCCCAATCACGGCCACGCAGCTTCATAAACAAGCCGGTGATTAGAAGACCGCAAGCTAAGGGAATGTGAGGGGTAAAATCTTTGAATACAAAAAACTGCACCATCAGAATAATGGCAGTCAACACCAGAGGTGCAATATCTAATAAAAAACTAGAAGACGGACCGTAGCCATCTTTAGC
>NZ_JBEOPC010001055.1:0-252 GCF_040309765.1 Psychrobacter sp. TB20-MNA-CIBAN-0197 | reverse complement strand
GCCCTGCAAACCCGCGAGCAACACATCCGCCGCGAGAAAGCCAATTCGAACATCTGCACAGCGCAGGTGCTGCTGGCCAATATCGCCAGTTGTTATGCGGTGTATCACGGCCCGGAGGGTTTGAAGCGTATCGCCCAGCGCGTGCATCGCCTGACCTGCCTCCTTGCGGCGGGACTCGAGCGCAACGGCATCAAACGGCTCAACAGGCAGTTCTTCGACACGCTGACTCTGGAGGTCGGCGGTGCACAAACC
>NZ_JBEOPC010001054.1:0-252 GCF_040309765.1 Psychrobacter sp. TB20-MNA-CIBAN-0197 | reverse complement strand
CCGATAGAGGTTGCATTACGCTCGCTATTGTCAATATCTTGCTCATATTCGGCAAATACCAAAGAGTTATTTAGTTTTGGCAAACGCGCTGTCAGACGAGCGCGGGCAGTCGTTCCCTCGATATCTTTGTCAGCGTTACTGACGCCATTGAGTGCTGATTGATTGATAATGTCATCATTGAATATTGTATCATCAGTAATATCTAGCACATCAGTGGCCGCTTGGGTATTACGTGAGGCTGCGGTTGCATCC
>NZ_JBEOPC010001053.1:0-252 GCF_040309765.1 Psychrobacter sp. TB20-MNA-CIBAN-0197 | reverse complement strand
CAGCAGTACTCGGCGTCAGCGGGTTCGCTCAGGCGGGTGCAACCCTGGATGCGGTACAGAAAAAAGGTTTCGTGCAGTGTGGCGTGAGCGACGGTCTGCCGGGCTTCTCGGTACCGGATGCGACCGGCAAGATCCTCGGCATCGATGCTGACGTCTGCCGCGCTGTGGCGGCAGCCGTTTTCGGCGACGCCAACAAGGTCAAGTTCAGCCAGTTGAACGCCAAGGAGCGCTTCACCGCGCTGCAATCCGGCG
>NZ_JBEOPC010001052.1:0-252 GCF_040309765.1 Psychrobacter sp. TB20-MNA-CIBAN-0197 | reverse complement strand
ACGATCGAGTTGTATCGATTGGCGGATGCCCAGGCGCGGGAGGCGGAGTTGAAAGCTGCCAAAGTTGCTGAGATCGCTTAGTTCTCAGGTGTTTGAAGGGGCCTCATCGCTGGCAAGCCAGCTCCCACAGGTTTTGTAGGTGCTGAACCCTGTGGGAGCTGGCTTGCCAGCGA
The DNA here is from genome assembly GCF_040309765.1 of Psychrobacter sp. TB20-MNA-CIBAN-0197. Lineage (NCBI taxonomy): Bacteria > Pseudomonadati > Pseudomonadota > Gammaproteobacteria > Moraxellales > Moraxellaceae > Psychrobacter > Psychrobacter sp. TB20-MNA-CIBAN-0197. The sequence goes on along the minus strand of NZ_JBEOPC010001052.1, from coordinate 79 downwards.
TGGCGTCGGTGACGACGCAGCAAAACCATCAGGCTTTATTCAGAACCTCAGCCGCCGCCAGCACGGCATCAACATGCCC
>NZ_JBEOPC010001051.1:0-252 GCF_040309765.1 Psychrobacter sp. TB20-MNA-CIBAN-0197 | reverse complement strand
CAAGAAGTCATTCACGCGTTTATTCTATTTTTATTATCAATATTTAGTACAATTCCTTTTAGCTTGGAAGCTCAAGCAGTTTTTATAAGCTTTATTTTACTAGTTGCGTATGCGCTTAAACGAGTAAAAGGCCAAATGGCAACCATTGTCATGATTACTCTGTCAGTAACTACGTCTTCTCGTTACTTGTGGTGGCGTTACACTGAGACTTTAAATTGGGATGATCCACTTGCACTTGCACTAGGTGGTGGC
>NZ_JBEOPC010001050.1:0-252 GCF_040309765.1 Psychrobacter sp. TB20-MNA-CIBAN-0197 | reverse complement strand
ATCAGGAAAAAGGCTATCAACTTTAACTATATCAGGAATGTCATACTCAGCGTTGCTCGCAAGAGATAATATAGTGACATTGTGCTGTAGTTTCGCCATTTTTTCAGCCAAAGTAAGCATTACTTTTTCAGCACCACCACCTACTAGTGAATCAATTACAATCACTATATTCATAAGCGATCTCCTACAAGCATATTTTTTATGCCAGTAGTGATCACGTCGAAGCTATGTGTACTATCGAGTTGCTTATAC
>NZ_JBEOPC010001049.1:0-252 GCF_040309765.1 Psychrobacter sp. TB20-MNA-CIBAN-0197 | reverse complement strand
CCTTGGTGTTGAACCGCAAGGCCGGGAGTTATTTTTTCTTGAGCGAACTGTTCGTCGACCTGCCGCTACCGGTGGACGAACCGCACAGCAGCGAACATTGCGGGCGTTGCACCGCGTGCCTGGATATCTGCCCGACCAACGCCTTCGTCGGCCCCTATGTGCTGGACGCGCGGCGCTGCATTTCCTATCTGACCATCGAGCTGAAAACCGCGATTCCCGAAGAGTTGCGGCCGTTGATTGGCAATCGCGTGT
>NZ_JBEOPC010001048.1:0-252 GCF_040309765.1 Psychrobacter sp. TB20-MNA-CIBAN-0197 | reverse complement strand
ATTCCAGATCGGTGACCCGATCTCTGGCATCTCGGTATCACCAAAGCCTAAGGCTCTGAATCTTTCGAACTCCCTTATCTCGTGAGTGTAGAAACGTTTGTCAGTGTCGGAAGCTTCGAGTTCTCCGCGAGCGATTCGCTCCAGGCGATCAAGCATTACGTCATTGGCAGCTGATTGCGGAAACTTTGAAATGTGTAACTTCACGATGTCCGTTCCTTCCGATGAAACAGCGGCTGTTGCCCACTGCAAATC
>NZ_JBEOPC010001047.1:0-252 GCF_040309765.1 Psychrobacter sp. TB20-MNA-CIBAN-0197 | reverse complement strand
GGGTCAACTGCATCACTTGGCGCGTTACAGCCAGTTGCTGCTGGTGGTCATCGGCCCGCAAGGCAGCGGCAAGACCCTGCTGCGGCAGGCGCTGGTGGCCAGCACCAATAAACAATCGGTGCAGAGCGTGGTGGTTTCCGCCCGTGGCGCCGGTGATGCGGCCGGCGTGCTGCGCCAGGTGGCGCAGGCGCTGGATGTCGCTCAGGCCGAAGTCGGTGCGATTCTCGAGCAGGTGGTGCAACTGGGTCTGAC
>NZ_JBEOPC010001046.1:0-252 GCF_040309765.1 Psychrobacter sp. TB20-MNA-CIBAN-0197 | reverse complement strand
GGCTATAAGAACCTTGACCACCTAAGTAAGTTACACGGTGTGTTTCACTCAGTGCGTCTGGATTAAGGTTTTTTTGTAACATTGCTTGTTGGTGTAAAACTGAATCTTCCAAAATAGTTTGAAACACATTATTTACGTAGTAAGCATCTAAACCCAGTGACTTACCATAACCAATTAATTTTTCTAGAAGCGCGAGTTCACGTGCTTCATCGCGAATTGGCTTGTTGTTGGCGATTTTATATTCAACCACAC
>NZ_JBEOPC010001045.1:0-252 GCF_040309765.1 Psychrobacter sp. TB20-MNA-CIBAN-0197 | reverse complement strand
AATCGTTATCGCTTGTGGGCAGAGATCAGACAGCTGAGTCATGGCTTACTAGTAGTATTTTATATAATGCTCATCCTGCAGCTACCGCAAAAATTCGAATTCCATTTAGCATGGCAGACAACAGATTGGTTGTTATTTACTGGCCTAATCATTGGTGGGTTGGTCATCGGACAGTTGTGGTTAAAGACGTGGTACGAGTATTCAGAATTGTCACGCTACGATGGCGCGAGCTGGTTAGGCGCTGGCATTTTA
>NZ_JBEOPC010001044.1:0-252 GCF_040309765.1 Psychrobacter sp. TB20-MNA-CIBAN-0197 | reverse complement strand
ACTTACCCTACCCTGATTAACATGGGATAGGAACCCTTGGTCTTCCGGCGTGGGAGTTTTTCACTCCCATTATCGTTACTCATGTCAGCATTCGCACTTCTGATACCTCCAGCAACCCTCCCGGGTCACCTTCAACGGCTTACAGAACGCTCCCCTACCACTCATCCTAAGATGAATCCGCAGCTTCGGTGCATAGTTTAGCCCCGTTACATCTTCCGCGCAGACCGACTCGACCAGTGAGCTATTACGCTT
>NZ_JBEOPC010001043.1:0-253 GCF_040309765.1 Psychrobacter sp. TB20-MNA-CIBAN-0197 | reverse complement strand
CGTTAATGCTGCGGTACGAGTTGCTACTTTTTCCTCTAGGCTTACATTGGCTAGCGTTAGTGCTTTTTGTTGTTTTACAAACTCGGTAATATCGGTATAAGTAGTTACAAAGCCACCACCGGGCAGTGGGTTGCCTTGCATTTCGAACACTCGGCCATCGCTGTGCGAACGCTGAAACTTATAAGCACTGCCTTGCTTTAAATACGCTAAGCGCTTATCTATTTCAATGGCAATATTACCGCTATTAAATAAC
>NZ_JBEOPC010001042.1:0-253 GCF_040309765.1 Psychrobacter sp. TB20-MNA-CIBAN-0197 | reverse complement strand
CCTGATAAGTTTGCCAACTATCTAAAGAAAAATATTGATTACTATTCTACCGATAATGCTCATTATTATGGAAACACTATCTCGAGACATGAGGCAACTGCCCGTTATTTAGAGCAAGATGTTGAATTCGATTTCAGACCCTATATTCGCTCGAACACTTTCAGTAAAGATTTTAAAAATAAGAAACAAACTGCAGAAGAGACGGCCAAATCATTAGATGATCTGTCTAACTTAAGATTACATAAGCCGAACC
>NZ_JBEOPC010001041.1:0-253 GCF_040309765.1 Psychrobacter sp. TB20-MNA-CIBAN-0197 | reverse complement strand
CAATAGGCTCGCCTGACGCTATACTCGCTTTCCAACCTGTGCTGCCCACTTGTTGTAAACCTTGCGAGTTTGAAAAACGCACCATAGCCACTTGGCCTAAAAATGTTGAGTCGCCGTTACTGTACGAAGCCACAACTTTACCGTCGGCGCCAATATCAATACCCGCTAAACGGCCAACTGTTGCACCGTCTTGCTCAAGTGCTTTTACTTCAAAGCGACTTGCGTATTGAGTAGGTATTTTATTAGCTGTACC
>NZ_JBEOPC010001040.1:0-253 GCF_040309765.1 Psychrobacter sp. TB20-MNA-CIBAN-0197 | reverse complement strand
ATACCTGAGGATTGCGGTTCAACTAAAGTAAGCACTAGTTGAGTAGCAATGGCAGCATCTACGGCACTGCCGCCTTTGGCTAAAATTTGTTGACCGGCTCTTGAGGCATATGGATTTGCCGCAGCAACCATGTATTTATCACCTTGCACTACTTTTTTATGGATTAATCCAGTAGCAGCTTCAGGTTCGCGAGTTTCAATTTGAGTTGCTTGCTGTGCAAATGAAGGCAGTGATACTGCGCACAGTCCAATGG
>NZ_JBEOPC010001039.1:0-253 GCF_040309765.1 Psychrobacter sp. TB20-MNA-CIBAN-0197 | reverse complement strand
AATAATATCGCCGGTACGGAAGTAACCGTCGCTGGTAAAGTCATTGCTGTTGTCTTTATTAAAGTAACCTGACGTGACATTCGGCCCTTTGATACACATCTCGCCCGCTTCGTGTAGTCCTACACGTTTACCATTGTCATCGACAATAATGATGTCAACGCTAGGTACGGGTATGCCGATAGTACCATTGAACTTACGGTCAGTGATGACATTGGCCGTACCTGCGGCCACACCTTCAGTCATCCCCCAACCT
>NZ_JBEOPC010001038.1:0-253 GCF_040309765.1 Psychrobacter sp. TB20-MNA-CIBAN-0197 | reverse complement strand
GGCCATACCTTTACGAGCCATCGGGTAGCCGTCGAGGGTGGTCATGACGGTGGAGGCTTCACCCGGAATGTTCAGCAGGATCGAGCTGATCCGGCCGCCGTATTCGCAGCCCAGATAGACCGCCGCGAGCAGGATCAGCGCCGACTCCGGCGGCAGGCCGAGTGCGAACGCGATCGGAATCAGCAACGCCACGCCGTTGATCGGACCGAGGCCCGGCAGCAGGCCGACGACGGTGCCGATCAGGGTGCCGCAC
>NZ_JBEOPC010001037.1:0-253 GCF_040309765.1 Psychrobacter sp. TB20-MNA-CIBAN-0197 | reverse complement strand
CACGTAGATCGAGGTGGTGGCGAGCGACGCGTGGCCGAGGATTTGCTGCACCACGTCGATCGGCACACCGCGCGCGGTCGCGTCGGTGCCGAACGTATGGCGCAACGCATGCGCACTGGTTTTTTGCAGCTGCGCCGCGTCCCACAGCGACAACACGCCCCAGCGCTGCAGCTCGACCTGCAGGCGTCGCAGCGCGGTGCGCACCAGGCGCCCGAGTGCATCGGGCGCGTAAGTCTCGGCGCCGGTTTCATGC
>NZ_JBEOPC010001036.1:0-253 GCF_040309765.1 Psychrobacter sp. TB20-MNA-CIBAN-0197 | reverse complement strand
CCCCTGAAGAAGTGCTCAAGTCCGCCGACCAGGCGTTGTACAGCGCCAAGGGCGCCGGACGTAACTGCGTCATGGCATTCGGGCAGAACCGCCGTGGCGCGGTGCGCATGGACGCTGCTGCGGGTTGAGTGATGACGGCGCATTCAGCGCCTGCACGATGATTGCCGCGCGTGGTGGCCAGCAGTAGGTTGGAGGAATCTGCTGACGGAGAAGCCACCATGCCCGAGTACAAAGCTCCCCTGCGCGACATGCG
>NZ_JBEOPC010001035.1:0-253 GCF_040309765.1 Psychrobacter sp. TB20-MNA-CIBAN-0197 | reverse complement strand
TCACATTTGAACTGGCGGGCAGCAAAGATCTGGATAACACACACAAATTGATGCACTACGGCTTCACAGCGCTGACGGTGATCGGCTCATGGCTGCTGATTGGGGTGATCTTTTGCGTGCACTACGCGAGGTTGTTTTACACCTGGAACGGCAAGGAGCCGGCACTGCATTTTGCTGAAGGACTGACCACCCCCAATGATTGGGATTTTCTGTACTTCTCGTTCACCATCGGCGTGGCTGTGCAGACTTCGGA
>NZ_JBEOPC010001034.1:0-253 GCF_040309765.1 Psychrobacter sp. TB20-MNA-CIBAN-0197 | reverse complement strand
ATAGTAGGCACCTCGCCAATAAATTAATGGCTTCAAGAGGTGAAGGTTTGCTTCGACAATTTGGATGGATAGGCAATTACAGATAGCCATTATGGTAACTTGTGCTTAACCCATAATTCGTCCACTATATGACAGACATTGTATTCAATACTGATAATCAAACAATCAAAGGAAAAAATAATGACACAAGCCAATCAACCGACTAATTATGACGACAGTAATATTTTTGCTAAAATGCTAGACGGTGATATTC
>NZ_JBEOPC010001033.1:0-253 GCF_040309765.1 Psychrobacter sp. TB20-MNA-CIBAN-0197 | reverse complement strand
GGCCATGGCGCTGGAATTTCGCGATTACGCACCGAACGAGCGACGCAAGCGCATCGTCGACGGCGTGCTGGCCCTGGCTTCGCTGCTGACCGGGTTTGTCCAGGGCATGGTGCTCGGCACTCTCGTGCAAGGCGTTGCGCATCAGGGCGGTCAGTACATTGGCGATGGCCGCGACTGGCTGAATCCGTTCCCGGTGTTTTGCGGTTTGGTGCTGGTGCTCGGTTACGTCTGGCTGGGGACGTGCTGGTTGTAC
>NZ_JBEOPC010001032.1:0-253 GCF_040309765.1 Psychrobacter sp. TB20-MNA-CIBAN-0197 | reverse complement strand
CAAGAAGACCAAGGTCGGCGACGGTCTTGGCAAAACCACCGGCTGGATTCATCGCACCGGTCTGAAGAACAAGCAGGTGCAGATGCTCAACAGCGTCGAATACCTGAGCATCGATGACCAAGGCTTGCACATTCGCATCGGCGAAAGCGGTGAGCCGCAACTGCTGGCGGTGGACAACATCGTGATCTGCGCGGGGCAGGATCCGTTGCGTGAATTGCACGATGGTCTGGTTGAAGCCGGGCAGAACGTGCAC
>NZ_JBEOPC010001031.1:0-253 GCF_040309765.1 Psychrobacter sp. TB20-MNA-CIBAN-0197 | reverse complement strand
AATATGACCAGTACGCGAAGAACCCGTAAAGAACAAGCCATCAATCCCTTTGTGAGCAGCAAGGGCTTTACCCGTTTCTACTTCACCTTGAACGAGGTTGATTACACCGGCTGGTAAGCCTGCTTTTTCCCACAGTTTAAGCGTAAGCTCGGCAACTTTAGGAGTCAGTTCAGACGGTTTAAATACCACTGTGTTACCTGCTAAAAGCGCTGGCACAATGTGTCCATTAGGTAAGTGACCCGGAAAGTTATAC
>NZ_JBEOPC010001030.1:0-253 GCF_040309765.1 Psychrobacter sp. TB20-MNA-CIBAN-0197 | reverse complement strand
ATAGCTGAAGCACCATCTTTTAGTATATCGATTCGCTCAATGGCAGAAACTGGGATACTGTTAATATCTACAAATGAGTTTGTGATACCTTCGGCAAATGCACTAATAGATACACGACGGCCATTGATTAGTACGAGCGTAGCATCAGCACCTAAGCCACGTAAACTAACAGCAGCAGACCCATTTGCAGTTGAGTCTTGGTTGTTACCACGTGTTGAGAAAGTACCGCTACCCGCGACAGGCATTCTTTCGA
>NZ_JBEOPC010001029.1:0-253 GCF_040309765.1 Psychrobacter sp. TB20-MNA-CIBAN-0197 | reverse complement strand
GATCCTGTTCGCTCAGATTGGCCAGCGGCTGCACGTTGACCGGCAATCCGGCGGCCTGCAATTGTCCGGCGGTCTGCCACGCCAGTTGCTCGGCGAATCCGCTCTGGCTGGCGAAACCGATCAGCCACGCCGAAGCATCGGCGGACGGTTGTGCGAGACCTTGGCGGGCATCCTTGATCTGCTTTTTCTTGCGTCGACGGTCCAGATACAGCAGCCAGCCAGTGATGAAAAACAGCGGCATGCACACCGCCGC
>NZ_JBEOPC010001028.1:0-253 GCF_040309765.1 Psychrobacter sp. TB20-MNA-CIBAN-0197 | reverse complement strand
ACCCCAGATGTTCCAGCGCATCGGCGCGGTAGCCGTGCAGCAGAATGTCGGCGTCTTTCAACAGGCCTTCAAACACCGCGCGATCCGCAGGAGCCTGCAGATCCAGCCGCGCACAGCGTTTGCCCACGGTCATTTCCGGGACCACACCGGGTTCGTTCCAGCTCGGTGGATCGATCCGCAAGACGTTGGCGCCCAGCCCGGCGAGAAAGCGGCTAGCGGTGGGGCCGGCGAGCACGCGGGTCAGGTCGAGCAC
>NZ_JBEOPC010001027.1:0-253 GCF_040309765.1 Psychrobacter sp. TB20-MNA-CIBAN-0197 | reverse complement strand
GAGCAATTGCGTGCCGCTATCGTGGTGGTCTATGACGACAGCCAGCCAGCGTTTAGTCAGCAGGCTATGGCTGCCTCGGATCTGGTGATGCTAGCATCTGGCACGGCAACCCTTGAGGCGATGCTGCTTGAGCGCCCAATGGTGGTGGTATATCAATTAAATAAGCTGACCTATCAGATTGCCAAGCGTCTGATCAAAGTCCCTTATGTGGCACTGCCCAATATTTTAGCCGACACCGCCATCGTCCCTGAGC
>NZ_JBEOPC010001026.1:0-253 GCF_040309765.1 Psychrobacter sp. TB20-MNA-CIBAN-0197 | reverse complement strand
CACTATTAAGTTGAGGGTTTGATGTGAATAAAGGGAATGCATGGCCGTGGGTTATCTCGTTGTGTATACACGCTATTGTGTTGTACTTTTTGTTTTCGCAATCTATTAAAGTTGCGCCGCCAAAGGAGGAAAAAAACGCAATAATACAGGCCTATGTTACGGTTAATTTAGCAAGCCTACCTAAGCCAAGATCAGTTGTTAAAACAACAAATGCGACTGATATAAAACCTGTAAACACTAAAACTGATGCACA
>NZ_JBEOPC010001025.1:0-253 GCF_040309765.1 Psychrobacter sp. TB20-MNA-CIBAN-0197 | reverse complement strand
GGTGAAACGTTATTAATCATTGCCGACGACCCATCAACCACGCGTGACATTCCCAGCTTTTGTACCTTTATGGATCACACGCTGGTGGCCAAAGATGCCGAACAAGCACCGTATCGCTATGTAGTGAAGAAAGGGTTGTAGGACTAGGTGCTGCTAGGTGCTGCTTGGTGCTTCAATGTTTTGTGTTCTTATTAAGTTTGCACTCTTAAAATATAATTTATTTTTTTCTTCTAAATTGTGAGCGACTCGGAAC
>NZ_JBEOPC010001024.1:0-253 GCF_040309765.1 Psychrobacter sp. TB20-MNA-CIBAN-0197 | reverse complement strand
ATGCAGTAGCGATTGAGTTTACCGACGATTGCAGTTGGGGTATCGAACAAGCAATTGGTCGTCAATGCTTGCCGATTGATAGCGCGAGTGGCGATGGTTTCTATTATGCGTTGCTTCATAAGACAATGGCATAAAACTGCTGAATAAACCGTTTTAAATATTGAATAACCTCATTATAGACAGGACAATCTAATGAAATATATCAGTACCCGTGGTCAGACAGCGCCGATGGATTTTAGTGATGTGCTATTGA
>NZ_JBEOPC010001023.1:0-253 GCF_040309765.1 Psychrobacter sp. TB20-MNA-CIBAN-0197 | reverse complement strand
ATCCGCAAGCGGCCGGCCTGCGCAGTCGGCACACGCGCACCCTGGGCTTTATCCTGCCGGATCTGGAAAACCCCAGTTACGCGCGGATCGCCAAGTTGCTCGAACAAGGCGCGCGAGCTCGCGGTTATCAATTGCTGATCGCCAGCTCCGACGACGCGCCGGACAGCGAGCGCCAGTTGCTGCAACTGTTCCGCGCCCGTCGTTGCGATGCGCTGATCGTTGCCAGTTGCCTGCCGGCCGGTGATGACAGCTA
>NZ_JBEOPC010001022.1:0-253 GCF_040309765.1 Psychrobacter sp. TB20-MNA-CIBAN-0197 | reverse complement strand
AGCGCAGGCAGATCGATGTGCTGATCAGCAAGAACAGCGGCAGCAGCGCGACTGAGCCGAAGCTCGAAGTGGCGCGCGAGCGTGGCGTGCCGGTGCTGGTGTTGAAGCGGCCGGGGTTGCCGGGGGTTGATCGGGAGTTTGGATCATTCGCTGAAGTCCTCGCTGCCCTTTCCCACTGAATCGGCACGGCCCTTTGTGGGAGCGAGCCTGCTCGCGAAGACGTCAGCACCAGTAGCCTTCCATTGTCTGACAC
>NZ_JBEOPC010001021.1:0-253 GCF_040309765.1 Psychrobacter sp. TB20-MNA-CIBAN-0197 | reverse complement strand
GCTCGGCGCTTATCTGGCCGACGCCTTCACGCGGATCCTCGCGACCGCACCCGCCTGGGTAACGGTCAATCTGCATCGGCATCAGGTCACGGCGGTCGAGCGCAACGAGAACCAGCAATACCTTCTGCTAACCGCCGACGGCGCTGCGGTGACGGTGGATCGTCTGGTGCTGACCGTCGGCCACACCGGGCGCCTGCGCCTGGCGGGGCAGAACAGGGTCGACAACGTTTACCCGCTGCCGGGCAGCCTCACC
>NZ_JBEOPC010001020.1:0-253 GCF_040309765.1 Psychrobacter sp. TB20-MNA-CIBAN-0197 | reverse complement strand
AACCGATACAGCAAACGTATCGTTAATTTGGTAAGTCACGTTTAAATCAACCAATACTGCTGACTCAACCGTGCTGGTAGGCTTAAACGAACCCGTAGGTGATAAAAACCCAGGTAACGAAATATGGTCGTTAGCAAAGTATTTAACATCGGTTTCGCCAAAGTAGTTAAAGCGTATCATTGAACTATAAGCATCGCGCTCATAATCAAAGGTTAACGTACCACGCTCACCTGGTTGGCCGTCTGTTAAAAAG
>NZ_JBEOPC010001019.1:0-254 GCF_040309765.1 Psychrobacter sp. TB20-MNA-CIBAN-0197 | reverse complement strand
GATATAAACTTTTTGTTAACAAATGAATTTAATTATACTTGTTAATTAAATTTAGTCCTAAAAACAAAAAACACCGCAAACAGTTGTGCTTGCAGTGTGTAAGGTTTAGAACAAAATTAATACGTTATTAATTTGTAGCTAAAGCTGATCTGTTTTTTAGGTATTTGTATAAACCAATTAATGAAGCAGCTATCCAAAATATTTCTATCACAAAGCTCGCTAAATTAAAGTTATAGCAAAGGCTAATTAACAAC
>NZ_JBEOPC010001018.1:0-254 GCF_040309765.1 Psychrobacter sp. TB20-MNA-CIBAN-0197 | reverse complement strand
TTATTGATCAGCGCATTTTCCCGGCTCCCGCCAAACCATTGTCCCAGAGCCTCGGCCGCAGCCGGGCGAGTTTACCTGACGCCCGCACCCTCGAGCGGCGTGCAGCATGCCAAATTCAAAAAAAAATAGAAGTAGGACACTTCCGAAAATTATCGGGTTCCATCGAGATGTTGCAGCGACAACGATCAATGCAAAAAGTGCCACTATAATGATGGCATTTCATTATTCTGAAACTTTACTTCCCCGGCAAATAC
>NZ_JBEOPC010001017.1:0-254 GCF_040309765.1 Psychrobacter sp. TB20-MNA-CIBAN-0197 | reverse complement strand
CTCTTAGCTGGTTATTTTATTGAGCAAACAGCCCGTAAATTAGGGATAAAACAATTAAAACTAAGCCCCGAAGCGCAAGCATTGCTTAATCAGTACAACTGGCCAGGTAACGTTCGCGAGCTTGAACATGTCATTAGCCGCAGCGCCCTAAAAGCAAAACAAAGCCAATGGCAAAATCCAATAATAACCATTACAAGCGAGCACTGTGATTTAACACCGAGTGCGCTGCAACCCCCTATAGCAGAGAGCCGAAG
>NZ_JBEOPC010001016.1:0-254 GCF_040309765.1 Psychrobacter sp. TB20-MNA-CIBAN-0197 | reverse complement strand
CTGTAAAGCGTGCCAATGTTGTGACTAATGGCTGCTATACCATGTTGTTCAAACACCACATTTACTGCATCTAAATCAGCATTAGCAACTTGAATTACCGCACCTAGCTCTTCGTTATAAAGCGCTTCAATGTCTGAACCTGTTAAAGCTGCTAAATCAACAGTTACACCGGTATGACCCGTAAACGCCATTTCAGCTACTGTGGTAAATAAACCACCATCTGAGCGGTCATGATAAGCAAGTAACTTACTATC
>NZ_JBEOPC010001015.1:0-254 GCF_040309765.1 Psychrobacter sp. TB20-MNA-CIBAN-0197 | reverse complement strand
GTACGTCATGAGTAAACCACGACCAGAGCATCTCACCAGTAAAATCCTTACCTTCGCTAAAAGCCTCTGCTATTTTAATCGCCAAATAAACAAATGGAAAAGCCAGCCCATCGTTTAATCCAGCTTCTGAGGTTAAGGTGAATCGCGGCGTATCTTCACCGCCTGTGTTCGGTGGTCCGACTTGAATGCTAGAGGCCAATACGGGATCAGTCGGTGCCAGTACCGCGCCCAGTAAGATTGCTGCACCCATACTA
>NZ_JBEOPC010001014.1:0-254 GCF_040309765.1 Psychrobacter sp. TB20-MNA-CIBAN-0197 | reverse complement strand
ATGGTACACCTAGTGGATTCAATACGATATCTACCGTACGACCTTTGTCATCGTAAGGCATATCTTCTACTGGTACGATAGTCGAGATAACACCTTTGTTACCGTGACGACCCGCCATTTTATCACCCGGTTGGATACGACGTTTAACAGATAGGTATACTTTAACAATCTTAAGTACGCCCGGTGCTAAATCATCACCTTGGGTAATTTTACGACGTTTGTTTTCAAACTTTTTATCGTATTCAGCTTTAAGC
>NZ_JBEOPC010001013.1:0-254 GCF_040309765.1 Psychrobacter sp. TB20-MNA-CIBAN-0197 | reverse complement strand
GATCAATATTTACCCAGTAATGATCAAGTATGCCCTGATAGCTTACTATGGACGGATCGTATGTGATTTCTACGGCCTCGTAATGGCCTTTATGATTACCATTGTATGTCGGGTTTTTAAGTTTACCGCCAGTAAAGCCCGATATTACATCGGTTACGCCTTCTAGCTTTTCAAAGTCACTTTCCATACACCAAAAACAACCTCCAGCTAGAACGGCTTTTTCGGTTTTAGCTGCATGGGAAAATGTACTAAAC
>NZ_JBEOPC010001012.1:0-254 GCF_040309765.1 Psychrobacter sp. TB20-MNA-CIBAN-0197 | reverse complement strand
GGTGTGACTACAGAGGAGAAACTTGTAAGTAAATTGAATGTAGATGAAAGAGAAAAATTATCAGAGCTTACTTTAAAGCTTCAACAGTTAATTGATGAAAATGAAACAATAAAAAAGACTCAAGATCAAAGCAAATTTGAGATTGAGGAGCGAATGGAAAAATTGAATACAGAAGAAAATGAGTATAAAGAAAAGTTATCTTCAGTAAATGAAAAGGAAAAATCTCTAAGCTCAAAAGAGAGCAGTGTATTAAC
>NZ_JBEOPC010001011.1:0-254 GCF_040309765.1 Psychrobacter sp. TB20-MNA-CIBAN-0197 | reverse complement strand
AAATTGACCACTATTGAGTGACTTCGTCACCTGTTTTAGTTGCTGTAGTGGGTAATCTTGTTCAAAAGCTTCAGGCATTGGCGTCCTTTATAAATTGTTATATTACTTTATGGGGGGGAGGTGAGTTAACTGGCGTTACTAACCTATCTATTTTATATATCTGTTTTAATTGAAGCATTAGTAATGCGAATATTGTTTTTATAAAACAGGTTATTCTTGTTCATTAAAGCGTTGTGCTATTAATTCTCCAACAG
>NZ_JBEOPC010001010.1:0-254 GCF_040309765.1 Psychrobacter sp. TB20-MNA-CIBAN-0197 | reverse complement strand
CACTTAAGGCACTGCAACTTATGCAACAAGCCGATGTAGTGGTTTATGACTATTTAGTGTCTGACGAGATCATGGAGTTAGTGCGCCGCGATGCCGACCTTATTTGTGTAGGCAAGCGTTTAGGCGATCACAGCGTAGCGCAGCAAGACACTAACCAAATGCTGGTCGATTTAGCCAAGCAAGGTAAAAAAGTATGCCGTATTAAAGGTGGCGATCCGTTTATTTATGGTCGTGGTGGCGAAGAAGTACAAGTA
>NZ_JBEOPC010001009.1:0-254 GCF_040309765.1 Psychrobacter sp. TB20-MNA-CIBAN-0197 | reverse complement strand
ATCAAATAGTGGCTCCGTTGAACACAACAACTCCCACATCTGCCAAACACGCTGATGAGTATCTACATTCAAAACTAGACGTGATGTAGTCGCTGCTACGTTAGGCATCAAGAATGAAAGGTTCGATGGCAGTGTTTGTACAGCTGCAGGTAACGACCTGAGTGGATCAGCGGCATTATATTTTAGTACTTGTATTGGTAAGCCAGTGTCTATAGCGAGCGTGCAATCCCAAACACTTTCATCATCTATTGTGC
>NZ_JBEOPC010001008.1:0-254 GCF_040309765.1 Psychrobacter sp. TB20-MNA-CIBAN-0197 | reverse complement strand
GGCCAGCACACTCCCCCACGGGTCGACAATCGCCGCATGCCCGAAGGTCTCGCGTGGCCCCGGATGACTGCCGCCCTGTGCGGCCGCGAGGATATAACACTGTGTTTCGATGGCCCGCGCGCGGATCAGTACATCCCAATGCGCGGCGCCGGTTACGGCCGTAAACGCCGACGGTGCGGTAATCAATTCGGCACCGGCGGCACGCAATTCACTGTACAGCTCCGGGAAACGCAAGTCGTAACACACGCTCAGAC
>NZ_JBEOPC010001007.1:0-254 GCF_040309765.1 Psychrobacter sp. TB20-MNA-CIBAN-0197 | reverse complement strand
CGGTAAAACAGCAGCCACGATCAACACCCTGAATGACGCGACCAATGAGGCATCGGCGCAGGCGCTGGGTACCGAGAAGACTGAGAAGAATCAGGTCAGAACCGGTGGTGGTCCTGTGCAGGAAAACAGTGAAACCGAGGCCGACAGTAATCTCAGCATTACCGTCAAGACACTGCTCAAGCGGATGAAGGAGTTGCAAAAACAACTTCAGGAGCAGCAGCAGCAACTGGCTGCGGCTCAGGCCGCAAGCTATC
>NZ_JBEOPC010001006.1:0-254 GCF_040309765.1 Psychrobacter sp. TB20-MNA-CIBAN-0197 | reverse complement strand
GCTTCGAAAAGAGCTTTTACAGATAAGCTTAAAGTGCGGTTCTTACGATCAACACCAACGTATTTAACTTCAATCTCGTCGCCTACAGAAACAACAGTAGTTGCATCTTCAACGCGCTCTTGAGCGATATCAGCTACACGGATGTAACCTTCAACGCCTTCGATAAGTTCAACAGTTGCGCCTTTCGCATCAACTTCAGTCACTTTACCTTTAACAATAGCACCTTTTTTGTTTGCATCAAGGTAGTTATTGAA
>NZ_JBEOPC010001005.1:0-254 GCF_040309765.1 Psychrobacter sp. TB20-MNA-CIBAN-0197 | reverse complement strand
GCCACACATTTGTCCAATAGTACGATTGAATCCCCAGCGGCTACCCATTTCACCACAGTGCATTACAAAGGAAAAATTTTTGTCGGATAAACTCATAGCTTCTTAATTTTTAGTAATTTCAGAAACTAATGCTAGCACGCTTATTGAGTATGGCAAGATTTTACAGCGAGTTAAGTAATTACTGTCAGACTAAAGTTTAATTTAGATTAATAATCACTCAGCTATATTGGTTTAAGTTGTAACGGGTATAAAGC
>NZ_JBEOPC010001004.1:0-254 GCF_040309765.1 Psychrobacter sp. TB20-MNA-CIBAN-0197 | reverse complement strand
GGCCTGGCCTACGCCTGCACCTGCTCGCGCAAACAACTGGAGCCCTATCACGGGATTTATCCGGGGTTTTGCCGCAACGCCGGGCATGATCAGCACGACGCCGCGATCCGCCTGCGCGTGCCGGAGCTGGAATACCACTTCATTGATCGCGTGCAGGGCGAATACCGCCAGCACCTGGGCCGCGACGTCGGCGACTTCGTCATCCGTCGGCGCGATGGTCTCTACGCTTATCAATTGGCGGTGGTGCTCGATGA
>NZ_JBEOPC010001003.1:0-254 GCF_040309765.1 Psychrobacter sp. TB20-MNA-CIBAN-0197 | reverse complement strand
AATTAAGTCTGCATTGATATCATTGAGGATATAGTGCTTAAAGTCACTATTTAAAAACACAGAGCCTGCACCAACAAAAGGTTCAACCAAAGTATCAGCATGCTTGCTAGCTTGGTTTAATCGCGCATTAATGTTTTCAACTAGGCTGTATTTTCCGCCGGCCCATTTAAGGAAGGCTCTACTTTTTTGCTGCATTGGCTCTTTACTTCAATCTGGTGTTGCGCGATTTTACACTAAAGCAGTGTGTTTTACTG
>NZ_JBEOPC010001002.1:0-254 GCF_040309765.1 Psychrobacter sp. TB20-MNA-CIBAN-0197 | reverse complement strand
ATCATTCACGACAACGGCGGCCAGGTGTACATCGACGGCGCCAACATGAACGCCATGGTCGGCCTCTGCGCACCGGGCAAGTTCGGCGGCGACGTTTCGCACCTGAACCTGCACAAAACCTTCTGCATCCCGCACGGCGGTGGCGGCCCGGGCGTCGGTCCGATCGGCGTCAAATCGCACCTGACCCCGTTCCTGCCGGGCCACGGCCAGATGGAACGCAAGGAAGGCGCGGTCTGCGCGGCACCGTTCGGCAG
>NZ_JBEOPC010001001.1:0-254 GCF_040309765.1 Psychrobacter sp. TB20-MNA-CIBAN-0197 | reverse complement strand
ACGCAATATCATTGGCAATCGTATCGATGGTTATATTGACTCTGTGGGTACGACCACCCGCGCTGTGGTATATGGTATTGGTCTGACCGCATTGGCGCAGGCAATCTTGGCGGGTATTGGTTATTATTTCTCTGGCGCACCAAGTCCGATTTTACTGACGATTGTCACTTTTATCATTGCCTTAATCCCATTTGGTACGCCATTTGTGTGGGGTGGGGTGTCGATTTGGTTATTAAGTCAAGGTCATACGGTAG
>NZ_JBEOPC010001000.1:0-254 GCF_040309765.1 Psychrobacter sp. TB20-MNA-CIBAN-0197 | reverse complement strand
ATATCAAACCCTGCGCCTGCTTGCGCCAATACGCCAAGTACCGCAAGGTTTGAGTTTGCTTTTACCGCATAGCAAATCTGGTGAGTTAAGCTGGCAAAGCTATCGGTATAAGCTTGATAGACATCCAAAATGGCTTGCTTTGAGTACACATAACAAGGCGTACCATAGTGTTTAACCACTTCATCAATACTGACCTGTTCCATATACAGTGCACCGTCGCGATAATCTAGCCCGGGTAAATGGGCGGTTAAGGC
>NZ_JBEOPC010000999.1:0-254 GCF_040309765.1 Psychrobacter sp. TB20-MNA-CIBAN-0197 | reverse complement strand
GCCTGGGTAACTACAACCTCAAGGACAACGTTGACGGCGACGGCGTGCAATTCCGCCACGACCTGCGCCTGACCGCCGGCCAGTTGGGCAGCCGTTTCAACATCACCGACAACCTGAAGATGACCGTCGGCGGCAGCGTTTACGCTTACCAGAATGACGATGACAGCCGCTGCACCGGCACCTCGACGCCGTGCGCCCTGGCAGTCAACGGCAACTCGGCCGACAACGAATTCCGTCTGTATGAAGGGTTCAGC
>NZ_JBEOPC010000998.1:0-254 GCF_040309765.1 Psychrobacter sp. TB20-MNA-CIBAN-0197 | reverse complement strand
CGATTTGCATATAAAAATGGTAAGTTTAGTCGTTCTAAGAGTATATTTTTATCAATAAAGCGGAAAAAAATAGTCCTGTCCCTATTTTTGTAGTGAGGGCTGATGCTAAAATCGCCCAAGTCGTTGGGAAAATCTAGCCAAAGCAAAAAGCAAAACCTGCAAAATACAATTAGACAAGAACAATTTTAGCGAAAAGCAGACACAAAAAGTGAAAAATAAACAAGCCCAATTAGATATAAACAAAAGAGCATACA
>NZ_JBEOPC010000997.1:0-254 GCF_040309765.1 Psychrobacter sp. TB20-MNA-CIBAN-0197 | reverse complement strand
CAACAAGGGCGCGGGAGAGGGCTAGGGTGAGCGCACAACGATAAGAAGGCTCACCCGATGACCGCCATGACCCCGTGCCTGGATCGACCCGGATTTTTGCCCAGGCTTTCTTCGCATCATCAACCTCGCAGCCGTTTGAGCGCACCTTTGCTGGCATCCAGCGCGCGGGTGAAGCTGTTGTGCGCGCCCGCGGGCAGTGGCAAAACCGCACTGCTCACCGAATGTCTTCTTCAGGCGCGTGCAGAGTGCGAGGC
>NZ_JBEOPC010000996.1:0-254 GCF_040309765.1 Psychrobacter sp. TB20-MNA-CIBAN-0197 | reverse complement strand
GCGATATCCCAACTATAAATTTGATATTAATTTTAGTTCTTAATAAGAACATGGTGCGGAAGGAGAGACTTGAACTCTCACATCCTAAGATACTGGAACCTAAATCCAGCGCGTCTACCAATTCCGCCACTCCCGCATCACTAATGTGCTCATTTAACCTCTAAGCTAGAGTAATTCTTTTATTCAACTTTCCTTGGTAGAAGAAGTTGGCTGGGATACCAGGATTTGAACCTGGGAATGCCAGGATCAAAACC
>NZ_JBEOPC010000995.1:0-254 GCF_040309765.1 Psychrobacter sp. TB20-MNA-CIBAN-0197 | reverse complement strand
GGGTTACCCATAGTCTAGTATTTTGATAATAAAGGGTAATTTTGACTTAACCACAGATAATAGGCCTCCCAATAACAACAATACTTATATATATTAATAGTTAATTATTATAGAGTTCAAAGATTTCTGTGGATAACTTTCAAAAGTTTAAATTAACAAAGAAGGACTTCTAGGGAATTAAACTGGATTCACTAGCCACAGATTGATGATGCAAGAGTAATCAGAAAAACGGCTTTAGAGACGATGTACTCTAC
>NZ_JBEOPC010000994.1:0-254 GCF_040309765.1 Psychrobacter sp. TB20-MNA-CIBAN-0197 | reverse complement strand
CGTCTGGCCGGGTTGCTCGATGACGCGCCGATCCTGCGCAGCGAAGGGCGCATGTACCCGGTGACGATGCGCTGGGGCCGGCCGTTTCAGCCGGGCGAATACATCGATCAGCGCGTTACCCAAACCGTGCTCGAAGCGCTCCACGACGAGACCGGCAGCCTGCTGGTGTTCCTGCCGGGACAGGCGGAGATCCGTCGCGTACATCAGCAACTGGTCGACGCAATCGGCGAGCGCAAAGACGTTCTGCTGTGCCC
>NZ_JBEOPC010000993.1:0-254 GCF_040309765.1 Psychrobacter sp. TB20-MNA-CIBAN-0197 | reverse complement strand
AAGATTTTGCTTTGGCTATTGATTGAGGTTAGCCACTGCTGCGCGGCTTGGGTGCTGATGCCCAGTGCATTGGCGTAGGCCGCTACTGCATCTGATGTGATGGTTTGCTCTTGAGAGTACGCTAGGTTGCTATTTAAGTTGCTATCTAAGCCGACGTTTAAAATAACTGGCGAGTTGCTAGCGCGCAAAATAAATACAGTGCTTAGATAAGCGATAGCCGAAATGGTTAAGGCCAATATTGGGTAGTCTTGGAT
>NZ_JBEOPC010000992.1:0-254 GCF_040309765.1 Psychrobacter sp. TB20-MNA-CIBAN-0197 | reverse complement strand
CCATAGAGTTTTGCTCTCGCGGCGCACGTTTACGTTTGCTCTTTTTTGGCTGCGGTCGGCTCTCTGGCGTTGAACGAGCAAATAACGTCAAGGCTTCTCTAATATTATTACCATTCCATCCAAAACGCTGCGGGCCAAAATAATTGGGCACGCCCGTGGTACTTATATTGGTTAAATGCTGCTCTACAGATGACTTATCGTCACTTGCCAATTCAATATCACGCAAGGTGATGATAAATTGATTGGCCCTATGC
>NZ_JBEOPC010000991.1:0-255 GCF_040309765.1 Psychrobacter sp. TB20-MNA-CIBAN-0197 | reverse complement strand
GAATAGACTAAGACATTTTGATCAAAAACTGGCAGTTAGTTCTTGTCTTTTGTCTGGCTTTAGGATTTTGAATCAATTGACTTTGTCTTTATCTTTCCCCCGCCGACACCGCTCAGAACAATAAATCACCTGCTCCCAGTCTTTCTCCCACTTTTTACGCCACGTAAATGGGCGCTGGCAGACGGGGCAGATTTTTTGCGGTAGGTTTACCTTTTTATGTGCCATTATCTGCCCCCTTGTGCCGTGTATCTAATA
>NZ_JBEOPC010000990.1:0-255 GCF_040309765.1 Psychrobacter sp. TB20-MNA-CIBAN-0197 | reverse complement strand
GTTCCATTTCGCCGATCACCTGCACCAGTTTCTTGTTGTTGATCCCGTAACGCGTGGCGACTTCCATGCGCTGGTGATCCTTGCGCGGGCGTATGCGCCCGAGCACAAACTGCTCGCTGACCTGAATCGCCAGTTGCGGGCCGTGGGCCTGGGCGATCAGGTCGAGCATCAGATCAATCGAGGCCGTACCTCCCGCCGAGGTGATCCGCCGGCGGTCGATCTCAAACAGTTCTTGGGTGACGCTGAGCTGTGGAT
>NZ_JBEOPC010000989.1:0-255 GCF_040309765.1 Psychrobacter sp. TB20-MNA-CIBAN-0197 | reverse complement strand
CGCCAACACCTCGCAGTTACGTTGTCCATCACACCAAATTACTCGGAAGATCCGAGTAATCAGCCAGCGATCTGACCAACGAACGGGTTCGCACAGGTGAAGAACAGAGCGATACCAACACCGATCATGGTTACGGCGTCGAGCAGACCGGCAACGATGAACATTTTCACTTGCAGCATTGGAACCATTTCTGGCTGACGCGCTGCGCCTTCCAGGAACTTGCCGCCCAGCAGGCCGAAACCAATTGCGGTACCC
>NZ_JBEOPC010000988.1:0-255 GCF_040309765.1 Psychrobacter sp. TB20-MNA-CIBAN-0197 | reverse complement strand
AGCGTGCTCTGCTCGCCCATCATGGCGCTACGATCAAACGGAATACTGGCACGCGAAAAATACAATGCATTTTTATTAATATCGCTAACGACTTTAACTGCATTAGGATTAAAAACGTCTTCTTGCTCTTCTATCGCTACACTTAAAGTGGCCATAGGTGCAGTTGATTCATTTAATAACGTGGCAACTTGAGATACATTTTCTGGTGCCAATAATGGCTCATCACCTTGCACATTAACTACAATAGTGTTGTTA
>NZ_JBEOPC010000987.1:0-255 GCF_040309765.1 Psychrobacter sp. TB20-MNA-CIBAN-0197 | reverse complement strand
CTTGAAACATTTGCCTGTAGACTTCCTGAAGATCGACGGGAGTTTCGTAAAGGATATGCTGGACGACCCGATTAATCGGGCAATGGTCGAAGTGATCAATCACATCGGCCATGTTATGGGTAAGCAGACAATTGCCGAGTTTGTTGAAACTAACCAGATCGAACAGGCATTGCTTGAAATAGGTGTGGATTACGCTCAGGGGTATGTCATCGAGCGTCCGCAGTTGTTTACCTGTGACAGTTTGCAAAGTCGTCC
>NZ_JBEOPC010000986.1:0-255 GCF_040309765.1 Psychrobacter sp. TB20-MNA-CIBAN-0197 | reverse complement strand
CCTGGATAAACAGCGCTTGCGCGACGGACGGTTTTTTCAGGTGACGCCCGGTAGTCATGAGCTCACCGTGCGCTTTGACTTCGAAGTATTCGGGGGTGGTCAGGGCATGGATACCGATCCGCAAGAGCGGCTGTGTTACATGACGGTGCCCTATGAACACTTCGAGGCCGGGCAGCGTTACCGCCTTGAGGCCCGATCGCTGGCCTTCACGCCAAGTGCACGCTTGATCAATCGTCAGGGGCAGATCGTTGCCAA
>NZ_JBEOPC010000985.1:0-255 GCF_040309765.1 Psychrobacter sp. TB20-MNA-CIBAN-0197 | reverse complement strand
CCCTTGCACTATAAAAAGGAAGCTCAATAAAGCTGTAATATAAACAGCTTTATTATTTAGAAATTTCATCACACTATACTAGCGCAACTGATTGCTGTAAGTAGGTAACCCACTGCTCAGTTTTTCCATAATAATGGGCTATATCGGCTTTTTGCCACTTACCTGTGTTAAATTCAAATGCTGCACTAGGAAAGCCTTGCCCATGAATATCGTGCAATAAGCCTCGGCTTTGTGCTATATGTTGATCTGTTGCAC
>NZ_JBEOPC010000984.1:0-255 GCF_040309765.1 Psychrobacter sp. TB20-MNA-CIBAN-0197 | reverse complement strand
AGTCAACTGGTGGCGCAATTAACCCAGCTGACTGGCATGAGCAGCGCCGTCATGGGTACGGCAGGTAATGGTAGGCTTGGCACTTTGGTACAAGCCAGTCATACCACGGGCGATGCCTTAGCGGTTCAGCAATTTCTATATCAAATGGGTCGCGAAGGGGCACAGCTACTGGCGTTAGAGGCCAGCTCACATGGTTTGGATCAGCAGCGTTTGCAAGGCATGCCGGTGTCGGTGGCAATTTATACCAATCTTAGC
>NZ_JBEOPC010000983.1:0-255 GCF_040309765.1 Psychrobacter sp. TB20-MNA-CIBAN-0197 | reverse complement strand
CCACAGCTGTCGAGCTGCTACCTGACCACCGTGCCGGATGACCTGTCGGGCATCTATCACGCGATCCACGACAACGCCATGCTGTCGAAATTTGCCGGCGGCCTGGGCAACGACTGGACGCCGGTGCGTGCGCTGGGTTCGTACATCAAGGGCACCAACGGCAAGTCGCAAGGCGTTGTGCCGTTCCTCAAAGTGGTGAACGACACCGCTGTGGCCGTGAACCAGGGTGGCAAGCGCAAAGGCGCTGTGTGTGCC
>NZ_JBEOPC010000982.1:0-255 GCF_040309765.1 Psychrobacter sp. TB20-MNA-CIBAN-0197 | reverse complement strand
ACACTGATTTGCCATGCGCGAACCGTCGCACAGAAACTAGCGCGTTTTCCTACGGACGAGCCTGTTGAAAATCTGGCTGTTCCGTCCGACGCGTTCAGGGCGCGATTGGCGGTAACGCGGCGGCTGGTGTGTGCCCCGGAGTTGAGAACTCAGCAAACGGCGGCATGGTTTGGCGTCGATGCGCAGATTGATCAAGCCCTGCGCGATTGCGATTGGGGACGCTGGCACGGCCAGTCGATCAAGGATCTGCAAGCC
>NZ_JBEOPC010000981.1:0-255 GCF_040309765.1 Psychrobacter sp. TB20-MNA-CIBAN-0197 | reverse complement strand
CACATCGTGCAGTCGATGCAATCGCCCAGCCCCAGCGCCTTGTAGTCGATGCCTTTCTTGCGCGGCCCACGGCTTTCGCCACGGCGCGGATCGTAGGAAACGATCAGCGTGTCCTTGTCGAACATCACGCTCTGGAAGCGCGCATACGGGCACATGTAGATGCACACCTGCTCACGCAACCAACCGGCATTGCCGTACGTGGCGAGGGTGAAAAAACCGACCCAGAAATACGACCAGCCATCAGCCTGACCGGTG
>NZ_JBEOPC010000980.1:0-255 GCF_040309765.1 Psychrobacter sp. TB20-MNA-CIBAN-0197 | reverse complement strand
GGAGTAAGGTTTTAAAATTAAACTGTGACATAAGAATGTCTCCAATAAGTGATAGTTGCAATGTGTACTATTTAAACATTATTCTATTTAAAATTTTGCGCTAAATAAGGTAATGCAACGTTTAAAAATTAAGTGCAAAGTTTATTGCTTGTTATGCATTACGCTGGCTTTAGTATTAAGCACCGCATTAGCAAATGCAAAGTACGCTTATTATAGCTTAAAGCCGAGCAGAGTTGTTTTAGCAGTGTAAGATAC
>NZ_JBEOPC010000979.1:0-255 GCF_040309765.1 Psychrobacter sp. TB20-MNA-CIBAN-0197 | reverse complement strand
CCTTTTTATTATCTCGGCATTTAGTTAGCCCAGTAAAACAAATAGCTAACGGTATGCACCGCTTAACGCAAGGCAATTACGAGACTAAGCTGACCCTAGATCGAAAAGACGAACTAGGGCAGTTAAGCGAGGATTTTAATACGCTTGCATTTACGCTCGCCAAAGACGAGCAAGTACGTAAACGCTGGCTTGCCAATATTTCTCATGAGCTTAGAACGCCAATGAGCATTTTGCTTGGTGAGCTTGAAGCTATGC
>NZ_JBEOPC010000978.1:0-255 GCF_040309765.1 Psychrobacter sp. TB20-MNA-CIBAN-0197 | reverse complement strand
GCCGAAGACCGGGCTGAACCTGCAGAACGTACCGCTGGTGCTGTATGCATGCCTGCTGGCCTCGATGGTCGCGCCGCTGGCGTGGATGCAGGCAGTGCAGCGGCTGGGACCGAGCCGAACGACGTTGTTTTTCAATCTGCTGCCATTGATTACCGCGTTGATTGCAGCAGTGGTGTTGAAGGAACAGTTGGCGATGTATCACCTGGTGGGCGGGTTGCTGACCTTGGGTGGGGTGGTTTTGTCGGAGCGCTGGAC
>NZ_JBEOPC010000977.1:0-255 GCF_040309765.1 Psychrobacter sp. TB20-MNA-CIBAN-0197 | reverse complement strand
ATATGTGATGGATATGCTGTGTATCAAGCACTATCACCTGAGCTAAAAGCCACTTTTAGTCAGCCGATGCGTATCAGTCGCTATTTACCTCAAGCAATTTGGCAAAATTACGTGGCTACTGCGACCGGCAGAACAGATGCCGCTGATCAAATAAGCTTGGATGATTTAGATAAATTTATCGCTGCGACGACGAGCAAGACGTTAACGCATCATGTAGAGCCTCAGACAGATGGCGGCGTTCGGTACGTGTTACAG
>NZ_JBEOPC010000976.1:0-255 GCF_040309765.1 Psychrobacter sp. TB20-MNA-CIBAN-0197 | reverse complement strand
ATAATGATGTGACGGCTTACTATCGGTATAATTGTGAAAACATGTCAGAGCTTTCGAGTATTGCTGTTACAGTATTTGCACTTTTTCCTAGTATTCATCATATTCGTTCTATGTGGATTACCGACACCCATCAGGGGGCGGTTACACTGAGCGGTAAAAACAACATGATTAGTTTGAGATAACCCAATGAATAACGTCAACACGATTATCGAACATGCGGAACAAAATTGTAAAAGTCATGGTGCACGTTTAACC
>NZ_JBEOPC010000975.1:0-255 GCF_040309765.1 Psychrobacter sp. TB20-MNA-CIBAN-0197 | reverse complement strand
ACGCAAAGTCGATAAATCAAAGTTTTCAAATTCAGGGTGGTCAAGCTCGGCGATAAACATCGTCGGTACGCCATGCAGACCAGTACATTTCTCTTCTTCGACGGCTTGCAGGACTGACAATGGCTCAAAACCATCGTTCGGATAGACGATACAGCCGCCATGCGTCAGAATCGCTAAGTTGCCGAGCACCATACCAAAGCAATGATATAAAGGTACTGGAATACACAGTCTGTCTTCTTCAGTGAGATTCATAGC
>NZ_JBEOPC010000974.1:0-255 GCF_040309765.1 Psychrobacter sp. TB20-MNA-CIBAN-0197 | reverse complement strand
ATTTTTGATTCACTTTACGAAAGCATAGAAAAGCATCTGCAAAGTAATGAACCTCTGAGCACTATAAACCTGCCATTAGCAAAAGAAAACCTAGAAAACAATGACGAATTGTTAACTAAATTATTTACTCAGTTTGTCAACGATTACAATGACTTTTCGACTAAAGCTGATATGTTAATCAAAAATAGAGAGTTAGAAAGCTTAATTCGACTAGTACATACACTCAAAGGACTGGCCGGCACATTAGGCTTGGAG
>NZ_JBEOPC010000973.1:0-255 GCF_040309765.1 Psychrobacter sp. TB20-MNA-CIBAN-0197 | reverse complement strand
CCGCTTCACTTATAAGCTCAAGCCCCAATACTCGCTCTGGGGCGTTAAATAAGCATTCTATTATTTTATATTCATTACGCGTGAGCTCAATGGCATGTTGCTTGTAGTGAAGAGTTTTAAGCGAGAGATCTAATACGCAATCACCTACGGTAAGGGTATTTTGTTGATTTTGCAGTGAACCACGACGAAGTAATGCAAGGACACGAGCATGGAGTTCTTCAAACGAAAATGGCTTAGTTAAATAATCGTCAGCGC
>NZ_JBEOPC010000972.1:0-255 GCF_040309765.1 Psychrobacter sp. TB20-MNA-CIBAN-0197 | reverse complement strand
ACGTTTGGCTTGGCAACGGTTGTTATGGATAACCTGGGTTTCGGCAAAGTTCTGCTGGTCGAAGACGATGAGCGTCTCGCCGCACTGATCGCACACTTTCTAGAACAGCACGGCTACGAGGTGCGCACGGTGCATCGCGGTGATCTGGCCATGGCTGCATTCCTGGAATTCAAGCCGAAAGTGCTGGTGCTCGACCTGATGTTGCCGGGGCAGAGCGGTTTGCAGGTATGCCGGGAAATTCGCAGTGTCTCGGAC
>NZ_JBEOPC010000971.1:0-255 GCF_040309765.1 Psychrobacter sp. TB20-MNA-CIBAN-0197 | reverse complement strand
CAATAGCGGTAATAACATGCCAGCAAAAATAAATACTGAAAATAGTACAGGTACTAAATCATTCAGAACTAAGCCACCCGTGGCCGATGAAATAATCGCTTCGGGGCCCACTTGCAAATAAACCATGACGATAAAAATTGCGCCTAGAATGCGCACCGCTAACCAAAATAAATTCACTTTCAGTAAAGTGCGTAAAAAAGTACTTTTACGCACGAATTTAGGATTAATGAGCTGTGTGAGTAACGAGGCCAATGC
>NZ_JBEOPC010000970.1:0-255 GCF_040309765.1 Psychrobacter sp. TB20-MNA-CIBAN-0197 | reverse complement strand
GCCCTGGGCATAACTGCCGCCGCTTGCGCCGCTGCCAGTCGAGGTCGCCGTGCCAGTGCCCGGCGTACTGCTCTGGCCATTCTGCCCGGCATTGCCGCCGGTGCCGCTGCCCATCGCGCTGAGCACCGACCGCGCCGCGTCGCTGCTGCCGCTGTCACTCTCGCCGGTGAGCAAACCGCGCAAGGCTTGCGCCAGTTTCGCCGCCTGAGCGTTGCGCAGATAAACCACATGCAGATTGCTCGGATTGCTCTGCGC
>NZ_JBEOPC010000969.1:0-256 GCF_040309765.1 Psychrobacter sp. TB20-MNA-CIBAN-0197 | reverse complement strand
ACCCTGACCATAGTGATTTATGGGAAACACTTTCTATTTGGTCAGAAAAAGTCGATAAGCCAAAAAAATGGATAAGTTACATATTAAACCTTGCAGCCTCAAGCCCAAGGCAGTTGAAATCATTCCAAAGAGGCCAAGTTGCTAATTTTCTTACTACCTCAGCTGGGGCTAAATTATTTAGTACTACAGAGCCCACACCTTTAGCTGAATGGTTATGTGTTTTTGACCCGCAAATAAGGATAGGAAACCCGAGTAA
>NZ_JBEOPC010000968.1:0-256 GCF_040309765.1 Psychrobacter sp. TB20-MNA-CIBAN-0197 | reverse complement strand
AGTATGAATAGTAACGCACATAGTACCGAAAGCTTAATAAATGAGCGAATTCCGAACGATAAAATAAATGTTGCTCATATCGGGATGGATTTGAATAATCTTTGCGACTCCAGCATCATCAGCTATCGCCTAAACGGGCAACCAGTTTTACTTCGGGAATTGTATTGGGATTTCCCCCAGCTGCGTCTCGTGCCCACTGACTCGACCTCACTTGACTTTCAGTCATATAGATCCCAGGCAATCTTCAACACAAACA
>NZ_JBEOPC010000967.1:0-256 GCF_040309765.1 Psychrobacter sp. TB20-MNA-CIBAN-0197 | reverse complement strand
CGTAAATGCTGCTGGCCATCCCGCGTTCCCGCGCCGGGAACCACACCGTCACCGCGCGGCTGTTGGCCGGGAAAGCCGCGGCTTCCATGGCGCCGACCGCCAGGCGCAGGCCGAACAGCGAGGCAAATCCCGTGGCGAAACCTTGGCAAACGGTGACGGTCGACCAACTGATCAGCGATACGCCGTAGGTGAAGCGCGAGCCAAATCGATCAGCGATGAAGCCGGCCGGCACCAGCGCCAAGGCATAGGTCCAGGC
>NZ_JBEOPC010000966.1:0-256 GCF_040309765.1 Psychrobacter sp. TB20-MNA-CIBAN-0197 | reverse complement strand
ATTCAGTACAGATGTAACAGCGCGTTACTTTACTAATACCGAACAGCAAAACTATCACGAACCGTGGGGCTTGTTAGATACCGATAATGACGGTGTAGTTGATTGGAGTGAACGTGAATTTAGAGATCAAGCGCGCGAAAACCAAGGTTTGAGTTTAACTGCTAATTTAATAGCACAAACAACGATTGCGAATATGGAGCATGTGTTTTTAGTAGGCGCAGATTATTATGCTGCTAAATTTGATGCTATATACCGC
>NZ_JBEOPC010000965.1:0-256 GCF_040309765.1 Psychrobacter sp. TB20-MNA-CIBAN-0197 | reverse complement strand
CAGTCACTATCACGACGAGGTATTGCGACAGATCTTTTTTCACAGCCATCTAGCACTACTAAAAATACACCTCACGAACATTTGATTAATAGCGATTTTAGCGCTGAAAATGTCATCGATGATATTGAATTAATCGTACCAAACCCGGCGGCAGATGCCCATCTAGACATTCAGCAATATCAGCAGTTATTGTTGGTTTGGCGTCAGCAAGTACAAGCATTGTTAGCTGCTAATAGCAATCAGCCCTCTATACTAG
>NZ_JBEOPC010000964.1:0-256 GCF_040309765.1 Psychrobacter sp. TB20-MNA-CIBAN-0197 | reverse complement strand
GGATATAGCCTAACAGTAATACCTGAGCGTTTAACGCAAGCAAACATTTTGAAAGAGCCTGCAAACATTTTGCCTGACTCACCAGGTATTTCTGCCAAAAATGAAGAGATAGCTACTGCAACTACTTCTCAACCAGTTCAAAAAAAGAACAGTAAAAAGTTTTTGATTTATTCTTTACTCGTCATTATTTGCCTGTGCTCTTTAGTATGGTTTGGGTTGTTTTTTATTAATGCACCTTCTAGTGAAAAGATTAAAC
>NZ_JBEOPC010000963.1:0-256 GCF_040309765.1 Psychrobacter sp. TB20-MNA-CIBAN-0197 | reverse complement strand
GTACTAGATTTGCACCTAATGCTTTTAATAGCTTGCGACGTTCTAGGCTCATGGTGTTTGGCATAGTAAGCGTTAACTTGTAACCACGTGCTGCTGCAACAAATGCAAGTGCAATACCGGTGTTCCCCGATGTTGGTTCAATAAGTTCTTTACCTTCAACAAGCTGACCTGACTTTTCAGCTTCCCAAATCATCGATGCACCAATGCGGCATTTGATACTAAAGCTTGGATTACGAGATTCAACTTTAGCGTATAC
>NZ_JBEOPC010000962.1:0-256 GCF_040309765.1 Psychrobacter sp. TB20-MNA-CIBAN-0197 | reverse complement strand
ACCCTATTCGTGAAGAGTTGGTTATGTCGTTGCGCGGTTATATTGGCCGCTCACTTAACTTGCTCGATGAAACACCTGGGCATTGCCATAAGGTTGAAATAGAACAGCCTGTATTGACCAATGAGCAATTACGCAAACTACAGTATATAGATAACAATCATCTTCAAGCTAAAACGATCGACATTACTTTTAAAGACAGCGGTGGGCCAGGTGCACTAAAAAGAGCACTGGATCGTATTTGTTTATATGACAAAAA
>NZ_JBEOPC010000961.1:0-256 GCF_040309765.1 Psychrobacter sp. TB20-MNA-CIBAN-0197 | reverse complement strand
ACTTAAAGAGCAAAATTTAGGATGGGTGTCTTGTTTATTTTACAACATCCATATTTTTAGGGTGGATGTCTTGATTATTTTTTTCAGATAGGAGTTAATGATAATAAAAAAAGATCAAAGGAATCAGTAATTAACTCGACATTACTAAAATTCACTTCTTCTTGTGATTGTGCTTCACCATCTTTGTTCCAAAAATAAACTTTTCCAAAAAACTCCCCTTCAACACCCAAGCAAATTTCATTACCAATTCCATCTC
>NZ_JBEOPC010000960.1:0-256 GCF_040309765.1 Psychrobacter sp. TB20-MNA-CIBAN-0197 | reverse complement strand
CCCCAACATCGTTATTTAAGGCCTTTTAACCTCACATAGAGCGTACATTCCACTGATCCTAATAAAAGTAAGACCTGGCTCATTTCTTTGGATATAACCCTTTACATACGCTCTAAATAACGCAGCTTGATTACGACTTGATTTAGATAAAGACAGGTACACAAACGGAATAGGAACTTTAATGATTAGCTTCTCCCTCATTAGCTGTTCACCAGTTCAGAAAAATGGATGATGCGGTTTAGACGATTTGTAGAAC
>NZ_JBEOPC010000959.1:0-256 GCF_040309765.1 Psychrobacter sp. TB20-MNA-CIBAN-0197 | reverse complement strand
ATCTATGAGCGTCATGAAGTGGTGCACAACAAGTTCGTCGTCGAAGACCTGCTCAGCCGTGGCGCGATTTTCGTCGAAGAGCTCGATCAGGTGCCCGATGACGTGATCGTCATCTTCAGCGCCCACGGTGTTTCCCAAGCCGTGCGCAACGAATCTGCAGGTCGTGGACTGAAAGTCTTCGATGCAACCTGCCCGCTGGTGACCAAGGTGCACATCGAGGTCGCCAAATACAGCCGCGACGGTCGCGAGTGCATCC
>NZ_JBEOPC010000958.1:0-256 GCF_040309765.1 Psychrobacter sp. TB20-MNA-CIBAN-0197 | reverse complement strand
ACGAGTATTCAAGATCGACTTAAAAAAGATGAGCAAAATAACTCATTACTGCTCGCTTTGGCTTGCCTTGCTAATGCGCAAGGTGATTACGACCTAGCGGCAAGGGTGTTTGATAAAGCACTAAATAATGAAAATAAAAAACAATATATGCAGCAAGCAAAGTTAAGTTATGAAAAAAGTGCACAACTAGATAAAGCATTGGTACTTTATAAATAATGAGTTACATTTAATAAACACCATTTAATATTGCAAGGAG
>NZ_JBEOPC010000957.1:0-256 GCF_040309765.1 Psychrobacter sp. TB20-MNA-CIBAN-0197 | reverse complement strand
GTTAAAAGGCAGTTTTTAGCAGACAGCGCTTAAAGGAAAACCTAAAATCGCTTATTATATCATTATTGCCAGCTTTATTTAATACTCGCCCACCTGTGATGACTATTTGCTTGTATCTGGTTGACTGTATCTGGGCGCATGAGTAACAAATCAACTACCTCATAAACTTTTAAGACGATTATTTGAGTAACACGGGCGCTATTGTTTATCCCCTCAATCTAATCTTATAATGTTGGTCATGGGTACTGGCTACCGA
>NZ_JBEOPC010000956.1:0-256 GCF_040309765.1 Psychrobacter sp. TB20-MNA-CIBAN-0197 | reverse complement strand
ACACCATGGTCTATGGCGGCGGCGGCGACATGGATTGGCAGATCCTCGAGGAAAACGGCCGGGTCGGTTTGCGCATCACGCTCCGCGACGAAGGCCCGGGCATTCCCGATATCAAACTGGCGATGACCGACGGCTGGACTTCCGGCAGCGGACTAGGCCTCGGCCTGACCGGCGCCAAACGTCTGGTCAACGAATTCGAACTCGACACTGAGCCCGGCAAAGGCACGCGCATTACGATCACACGATGGACATGAAT
>NZ_JBEOPC010000955.1:0-256 GCF_040309765.1 Psychrobacter sp. TB20-MNA-CIBAN-0197 | reverse complement strand
AACAGGCCTTCGGCGCTCAGCAGGTTCGGACCGGACAGACCGACGAATACGTCAGCGCCTGCCAGTGCGTCTGCCAGGGTGCGCTTCTCGGTAGCGTGGGCGAACACGGCTTTGTACTGATTCAGGTCGTCACGGCCGGAGTGGATCACGCCGGTACGGTCAACCATGAAGATGTTTTCGATGCGAGCACCCATGCTCACCAGCAGTTTCATGCAGGAGATGGCGGCAGCGCCGGCGCCGAGGCAGACAATCTTCG
>NZ_JBEOPC010000954.1:0-256 GCF_040309765.1 Psychrobacter sp. TB20-MNA-CIBAN-0197 | reverse complement strand
CGGTAGAAGAAGTCAGCCATGATCACCCCGCCAATCGGCGGAATCACCGTGCCAAGCAGAATCAGGTACGGCACCAGCATGTCGTACATGCCCAGCAGGGCGAGCAGGGTGCCGATCACCGCACCACCCAGGGTCACAGTCTTGCGCCGCCCGGTGCGCAGCAGGTTGCAGCCGGCGACGGCGAAGTTGTAGATGGTGTTGTCCTGAGTGCTCCAGATGTTCAGCAACAGCATGGCCATCGCGGCCATGGCGAAGC
>NZ_JBEOPC010000953.1:0-256 GCF_040309765.1 Psychrobacter sp. TB20-MNA-CIBAN-0197 | reverse complement strand
GCATAAACATGCTGTTGTTAATTGGCTGCGTTTTCCAAATTAATAGCAGTCCTGCCACCAGCATATGAAATGCCACGACCAATAACATGAATGCCAATAACACTCGTTTCATAAATTTGCCAAAACTTGCCATGCGTGCGCTACCTGAGTGGATAAAAAGATAATAAGATAAAATTGAGAATCATAAACTGCAGCTCATCTTACCTAATCTCACAATCGCTGTCATTATTTACCCCATTTCTTTATCATGTCATAA
>NZ_JBEOPC010000952.1:0-256 GCF_040309765.1 Psychrobacter sp. TB20-MNA-CIBAN-0197 | reverse complement strand
GAACTGGAGTTGCTCACCACCGCTGTCGGCGTTGAACCGCTGCGCCCGTCGAAGCGAATTGTCTGACCCGGATGGATCGTATACGGCGTAGGAATATTGTTCCGGGCGGCGAGGGTTTTGTAGTCCCAGCCGTAACGAAAGGCGATCGAAAACAAGGTATCGCCGGGGCGGACTACATATTGTCCGGTAGTAACGGTCGGACGTTGCGCGACCGAATTATTGCGATCGACAACCCGTACGTTGCTCGATTTGGTGC
>NZ_JBEOPC010000951.1:0-256 GCF_040309765.1 Psychrobacter sp. TB20-MNA-CIBAN-0197 | reverse complement strand
CAACTGGCTAGTTTAGCCTTATTTAAAAGAGAGTTTATATGAGTTTTGAAGGTTTAGGTTTATCACAGTCTTTAGTTAATGCGGTTTTAGAGAAGGGCTATGAAACGCCAACGCCAATTCAGGCTCAAGCAATTCCGGCGATTATTGAGCGTCGTGATGTGATGGCAGCAGCGCAAACAGGAACAGGTAAAACAGCGGGTTTTACACTGCCACTTATTGAGCGTTTGTCTAGCGGTCCTAAAGCTAAAAGTAACCA
>NZ_JBEOPC010000950.1:0-256 GCF_040309765.1 Psychrobacter sp. TB20-MNA-CIBAN-0197 | reverse complement strand
GGCTGAAGTCGGCGAAGTTGGCCGAACCATCGTTGATCGCAATCGCGCCGATGTGAATGCCCAGTGGTTTGTCCTTGCCGGCCGGTTTGGCTGCGGTGCTTTGTGCTCCGCTGTCGGCCGGTTGCGGGATCAGCAGGTCGTCGACGTTGGTGGTGCGATCGTCGTTGATCATGAAGCGCACATACGGCTGCAACAGGTTGACCTTGTCGATCGACAGGCTGTCGCCGTGCTGATAGTTGATGCCGTCGACCACTAC
>NZ_JBEOPC010000949.1:0-256 GCF_040309765.1 Psychrobacter sp. TB20-MNA-CIBAN-0197 | reverse complement strand
CACTTGCTCAGACGTGTAATCATCGCTATTAAAATCAATAGCCGACTTACGATAAACACCCGAGTCACCCGTAGCTACATCAAACGTATAAGTAGTACCTGGTGTTTTGTAGTTAGTGAACGAATAATAAAGCGTTGTTTGATCTTTTTTACCGCCAAAACCACGTGCAGTACCCACGCCTGGTAATGTAATTTCGCGAATTAGCTCGCCTTTTTTGTTGTACTGTTTTACCTGCGAAATCGCATCAACCATGTAG
>NZ_JBEOPC010000948.1:0-256 GCF_040309765.1 Psychrobacter sp. TB20-MNA-CIBAN-0197 | reverse complement strand
ACTTAGACGAGTTTTTAAATGAGCATTATTTGACCAATAATGAATGGAATCAAGTCAATATTTTAGAGCTGCGTCAAGACTGTTATGTGATTCAGTTACAAGCTTATATTAATGCTAACGACGTCATGGAGTTTTATGACAAGCAAAATGTGGTATTCGTTGATGTGCTCAATCAAGTGGCAAAATATAAGGTCGAGCATGCGCTACCAACCCAACAGTTGATTGTCAATCAAGCGGAGCTTGAGCATCATATGGA
>NZ_JBEOPC010000947.1:0-256 GCF_040309765.1 Psychrobacter sp. TB20-MNA-CIBAN-0197 | reverse complement strand
ATTTTAG
Organism: Psychrobacter sp. TB20-MNA-CIBAN-0197; assembly: GCF_040309765.1. Classification (NCBI taxonomy): domain Bacteria; kingdom Pseudomonadati; phylum Pseudomonadota; class Gammaproteobacteria; order Moraxellales; family Moraxellaceae; genus Psychrobacter; species Psychrobacter sp. TB20-MNA-CIBAN-0197. The sequence goes on along the minus strand of NZ_JBEOPC010000947.1, from coordinate 249 downwards.
AGCCGCTTGCTAAAGGGCTTAATGTCCCTTTTCATGTTATCCCTCATGAGGGATTAACGCGCAGCGAGCACGATCAACAAGTAGGCGATTTAATTGCCAGCTATAACCCTGACATTATTGGTTTAGCTAAATATATGCGTATTTTAAGCCCTGAGTTTGTACAACGCTTTGAGGGCAAAATTATTAATATTCATCACTCGTTCTTACCCGCTTTTATTGGTGCAAAACCTTATCACCAAGCATTTGAAC
>NZ_JBEOPC010000946.1:0-257 GCF_040309765.1 Psychrobacter sp. TB20-MNA-CIBAN-0197 | reverse complement strand
AAAACCCTTGCTCTATGCCCTGAGCGTTAACCCTAGCTTGAGGTATTACCGATATTATTTTTATAGTGTCTTGTCTTTTTACACTAAATTGTAATGATTTGTTAGCCGATTGGGTAATAAGATTAACTAATTGCTGCCAATTGCTTATTGTTTCACCGTTTACAGCCAAAATTGTGTCATTAACTTGTAAATTAGCGTGTTCTGCAGCTGAGTCTTTAGTTACGGCGGCAATTGTTAAAGTTGCTTGAGGTCTAAAC
>NZ_JBEOPC010000945.1:0-257 GCF_040309765.1 Psychrobacter sp. TB20-MNA-CIBAN-0197 | reverse complement strand
CCACAAATAGTTAACGGGCCTTCGCCGCCAAATTTATGTACGTCAAAACCATGGCCAATTCGTATCATAATGCACTCTCGTGTTGTTGTTTGTGTAGTAAAAACCCAGCCAAATCTAAATCCTCTGGCGTGGTTATTTTAATATTATCGCTGCGACCTGCTACAAGCTTTACCGGTTTACCTGCCCACTCAATTGCACTGGCTTCATCGGTAATAGTTACCCCACTTGCTAATGCGTTTTGAAGCGCACTTTTAAGC
>NZ_JBEOPC010000944.1:0-257 GCF_040309765.1 Psychrobacter sp. TB20-MNA-CIBAN-0197 | reverse complement strand
TCGTAGAAGCGCGAGAAGGGCAGGTCACGCACCAGGAACGTCGAGAACTGATCGCGGCTTGGCGGGTACATGTCGCCGTCAGCATGGCGCTGTTCTATGTAGCGCTGGTACAGGTCGAAATATTCTTCGCTGAAGTGCGGTTTGACCGGCTGCACCTGCAAATCCGCGTTGCGTTTGTAGATGCGCTTTTGCTGGCGATTGGTGATGAATTGTGCGGAGGGAATGCGCGCAGGCACGCACGCATTGCAATTCTGGCA
>NZ_JBEOPC010000943.1:0-257 GCF_040309765.1 Psychrobacter sp. TB20-MNA-CIBAN-0197 | reverse complement strand
ACATTACTCATATCAGGCAAGCTTGGTAGACTTGCTCTTGATGCACTATCACTGCTAGTAGATACAGCTTGCTTATTGGTCAAGCTTTGCTTCACATGCGCAAATAAGTCTTCTTTTAAGATACGCTCATTAATTGCAGAACCCGTCACTTGACTGATATCTACACCTAGCTGCCTTGCCAACTTACGCACGGCAGGACCAGCATAAACATCGACCAACTTCTCATTCACCTGAGTTTCATTCAGCTTGTTGTCCGC
>NZ_JBEOPC010000942.1:0-257 GCF_040309765.1 Psychrobacter sp. TB20-MNA-CIBAN-0197 | reverse complement strand
ATGTAATGTTTAAGTCTGATCCACCATTAGCTGAAGCAGTTACCAAAACCATTATGCCTGATAAGATAGATGCGGTAGCGATCGTAACCTTAGTAGGCGGTACGGTTGGTGGTTATATTACTTTCTCTGGTGCTCATCGCTTGTTAGAAGCAGGCGTCAGCGGAGAAGAAAACCTAGACTCTGTGACCAGAAGCTCGGTCTCTGGCATTTTGATTGCCTCTGTTATTCGCGTCTTCTTATTCCTTGCTGTCTTGGGC
>NZ_JBEOPC010000941.1:0-257 GCF_040309765.1 Psychrobacter sp. TB20-MNA-CIBAN-0197 | reverse complement strand
ATCTATTGGTTTACTGACGTCGCAAGCTTATCAACTTACTGTCCAACAGATACCATTACTGCGTGAAAAAGCCAATAAAATCATGGCAATGGCAGACTTACCGCGTGATGGTCATGCACATCATAAGATGATGCACGTCATTAATACTTTACCGCGTGATGATTTGTTTCAAGCCAGCGTCGAAGAGCTTTATCCGATTGTCTCTGGTATCAGTCAATTACAAGACAAAAAGAGCCTGCGCTTATTCAGTCGTATCG
>NZ_JBEOPC010000940.1:0-257 GCF_040309765.1 Psychrobacter sp. TB20-MNA-CIBAN-0197 | reverse complement strand
GCCATATCCTTCTTACAGCGGCATGAAAGAGGAAGACATCAGTGCGCTGTTTGCTTATTTACAGACGGTACCAGCGGTTGACGAAGCCCCCGAAGAAAAAACGGATCTACCATTTCCTTTTAATATTCGCAGCTTAATGTTGGGTTGGAACTTTCTCAACGTACCGTCTACTGAAAAGCGCGAAGGACTGAACGAGACCCAAAAACGCGGTGAATATCTGGTCAATAATCTAGAGCACTGTGGCACTTGCCATACCC
>NZ_JBEOPC010000939.1:0-257 GCF_040309765.1 Psychrobacter sp. TB20-MNA-CIBAN-0197 | reverse complement strand
CCGCTGAGGGTGCTGCCATCGGCGCTGATCAGTGGATTCTGCACGGCGGCCGGCGGGGTGCCGTCGATGGTGATCACGCCAGTGGAAGTCGAGGCGTTGCCATTGGCGTCGGTCAGAGTGACCTGCAGGGTTTCGCCGGTGTTCTGCGCGTTGGGCAGGGTGACCTGGAAGTTGCCGCTCTGATCGACTACGCCGGTGGCCAAAACATTGCCGGCGGCATCGCGCACGGTCACGGTGCTGCCGGCTTCGCCCTGGCC
>NZ_JBEOPC010000938.1:0-257 GCF_040309765.1 Psychrobacter sp. TB20-MNA-CIBAN-0197 | reverse complement strand
GGCCAGCGCAGTATCAACGGCAGCGACCAGTTGCGGGCGCAATTGCTCGTTTAAACGTTGCGCAGCAGTATGACCTAAGGGCATGGCTTTACATGCGACCGCCAGTTGGTTTTCCAGCCAGCCCCAAGCAAAGCCGAGTAGACTTTGGCGTACAGGCACTTGGCGTTGGTGGGCGGTCCAAGCAAAAACGGTCACATAACCGGGCTCTTCTGGTAGCTTGGCATGACCTAACGCTGTCTGCGGTTGCAACTCTAAAC
>NZ_JBEOPC010000937.1:0-257 GCF_040309765.1 Psychrobacter sp. TB20-MNA-CIBAN-0197 | reverse complement strand
GCTTTTATATGTAACGCATACCGACTTTATCGCCGCCAAAATAGCAGCGACAAAGTAAGTAGGCGTGCGTGCAAGTTATTTTAACTTACTTGCAACGCTTACTAACTGATGAGCGAGGGCTGATATTTTTTCAGCCGTTACAGGTTCATTTATTTGCCCATTTTCATTAAACAATGTATGCACAGCGGGTACTGCAAGTTGATCGGCAAGTACTAACGATCCAATGCCGCTTAATATATCACGCACATGATTTAAAC
>NZ_JBEOPC010000936.1:0-257 GCF_040309765.1 Psychrobacter sp. TB20-MNA-CIBAN-0197 | reverse complement strand
CACATAGACGATGCAGAGCAAGTAGATGCAGACTTTAATATTTATCAACTGAAACAAATTAGTCTAACGCAAGCTGACGATTTATCAGTCAATTTTGACATAGCGCAATAACTGCATGGCGCACATTGAGCTGCGCCTTTATTCATTTGTTAATAAGGAAAAAACCATGGCAAAAGAGAAAATAGTACTCATAACCGGCGCTTCTAGTGGCATTGGTGAAGCAACGGCAAAAACCTTAGTAAACAACGGTCATAAAG
>NZ_JBEOPC010000935.1:0-257 GCF_040309765.1 Psychrobacter sp. TB20-MNA-CIBAN-0197 | reverse complement strand
GTATTACTGCCGCGCCATCTAAAATTCTATTTGGTTCGTGTGGGCATCAAGATAAAAAGATACCCATATTTAATGCAATTAACAAAGAGAAAGGCGATTTGTTTATATTTTTGGGTGACAATATCTACGGCGATACCAACGATATGGATGTACTTACCGATAAGTACCAACGTTTAGGGGCAAAGCCTGGTTTTAAAACGTTAAAAGCGCAAACGCCTATCATTGCCATGTGGGATGACCACGATTATGGCCAAAAC
>NZ_JBEOPC010000934.1:0-257 GCF_040309765.1 Psychrobacter sp. TB20-MNA-CIBAN-0197 | reverse complement strand
GGGCGGATGCGTTCGCGGAAGATCAATCCTTCGAGAATCACCGTGAACGCCGGAAAACTGGCAAAGCCCAAGGTGGCGATGGCCACCCCGGCGATCTTCACCGATACGAAAAAACTCACCCAGTGCCCAGCCAGCAACACGCCGCTGAGGGCGAGGCGCCGCCAGTCCACGGCCTGAAGTTTCTGCCAACCATGCTGGCTGAAGAAACGGGCGAAAAATGCCAGGGCGAGCACGGCAAAAGCCGCACGTCCAAAGAC
>NZ_JBEOPC010000933.1:0-257 GCF_040309765.1 Psychrobacter sp. TB20-MNA-CIBAN-0197 | reverse complement strand
CTTCGGCACACTGGATGAAGAGTCACTTGATATCGCTCTTGATACGTTAACGAGCTTACAACAGGAAGGTAAGTTGATTGGTATCATCTCTCACGTGCAGGCATTAAAAGACCGTATCTTAACCCAAATTAAGGTTGAGAAAATCTCTGGTGGCTTTAGCCAAATTAGCGGTCAAGGGTGTCAGAGAGTTGTCGGTGAAAAAGCCTCGTAAGTTAATTCATTTTTCAATAATAGAGTGTCAGTAATCAAGATGTAAA
>NZ_JBEOPC010000932.1:0-257 GCF_040309765.1 Psychrobacter sp. TB20-MNA-CIBAN-0197 | reverse complement strand
GCGCAAGCCAGTATTAACAGCCTGCAGGCTAAGCTTATCCATCAGGCATCGGTCATTAAACAAGCTCGGGCAACGTTAGATGCCAATTTTTTTGCGCTTAAATTGGCTAATTTTAATCTTGAGCGTTATCGCAACTTGGCGTTAGACGGTTCTGGCACTGTGCAGGCGCGACAAGAAGCTGAAGCGCAAGTGAGTATTCAGCAAGCTAACTTACGCAAAAACGAGGCGGGTTTACTGGCGGCTAAGCAAGATAAAGA
>NZ_JBEOPC010000931.1:0-257 GCF_040309765.1 Psychrobacter sp. TB20-MNA-CIBAN-0197 | reverse complement strand
AATGATAATTGGCAAAAACACTTTTTTATTTTTATAGTGAGCGATGATACCCTGCGGTTTACCTTTGTCTACGATAGCTGAGGCAGCTATCCAGCCAGATAAATGATAGATATCAAAATGATAGTCGGCGATGTTTTTGTCCCAGTTTTTATCTATAGCGACAAAGTCGATATTTACTGTATCCATCTTTCTGCTCCCTCAGTGTTATGTTTATATTCGTAAATTCATATATATGAATATAACAATAACTATAAGGG
>NZ_JBEOPC010000930.1:0-257 GCF_040309765.1 Psychrobacter sp. TB20-MNA-CIBAN-0197 | reverse complement strand
TAGGTCCTGAACGGGCCTTTCCGAAAACGAATCGAAGGAATGAACTCGGCGATCGGCCGGAAGCTGACTTGATCCGGCGCGTCAGGCGTATAGAGCAAGTCGAAGAAACCTGACGATAACTTCAGTCGAAAAATATAAACGCCACCCACTGTACGGTCCCCGGCAGCCGTCAGACCCAGCGTGCCGATGTTGAATTTATACAGCCCGATGTCGCCTTCGGAGACGCTATTGACGATTGATGGATAGCCGCCACCTTC
>NZ_JBEOPC010000929.1:0-257 GCF_040309765.1 Psychrobacter sp. TB20-MNA-CIBAN-0197 | reverse complement strand
GCCCAGGTCAGTACTGTGAGCCTAAAATGACAACTGTTGGTTCGCAAGATACAACAGGTCCTATGACACGTGATGAACTTAAAGATCTAGCATGTTTAGGTTTCTCTGCAGATTTAACAATGCAGTCATTCTGTCATACATCAGCTTATCCTAAGCCTATCGATGTAAGCACTCACCATACGCTTCCTGATTTCATCATGAACCGTGGCGGTGTTTCACTTCGTCCAGGTGATGGTATTATTCACTCATGGTTAAAC
>NZ_JBEOPC010000928.1:0-257 GCF_040309765.1 Psychrobacter sp. TB20-MNA-CIBAN-0197 | reverse complement strand
CCCAGACTCGCTGTGTCAGTGCCCGCCGCACCAAAGGTTTGTGGCATCTGCATCTGGAGCGCGCCGACGGCAGTTTGTTTTCGATCACCGCCAAGGCTCTGGTCAACGCCGCCGGCCCATGGGTGGCCAAGTTCATCCGTGACGACCTGAAGATGGAATCGCCTTACGGCATCCGTTTGATCCAGGGCAGCCACATCATCGTGCCGAAACTGTACGAAGGCGAGCATGCGCACATTCTGCAAAACGAAGATCAGCGC